>WFSU01000135.1 GCA_015485845.1 Nitratifractor sp.
TAGCTTATCAGACCTTCAAATCCACAGGCATACCCCTTTTTGCCCACCTGTTCTCTAACCGTTTTGATCTTGTTGGTAGATTCATACTGAATCACCCTTATCGCTTTGCGACCTAATCCCTTAAACTGACTCAGATCTTTGGCAAAAAGTATCGCACCAAGATTGGTAATATTCCATTGTCCTCCATCGTTTTTTACGATAAGCCCATCCGAACGCAGAGCTTCCAAAATACCACTGCGCCCTTCAGGCAAAGGTTTTTTTAAGAGATCAAAATATGCCGGATAATCAATGAGTTCTAAAACGTAACTCTCTTCCAGCTGCTCTGCCGCTATTTGCTTTTCAAATGGGATATTATCGAAAATTCTCCATAGTTTTCGCTCTTTTTCGGGATACTCTTTGAGCTTCTTTTTATAAGAGCCTACACGAATGTACTCTGTTTGTTTAAATCGTGTGGGATGTCTAAAAGCAGCCGAAATCTCTAAAACCACAACTCTTTTTTCGTTTACTTCAATTGTGTGAAAATGAAATTCTACCTTGGGGTCAAGCAGTCTCAAAAGCCAGTTTTCCAACTCTTCATTTCCCTCTTTGGTGGATGCTGGTTGAAAAGTTGTTCCAAGCACCTCATGCGATGTATCGTCTATACCCCATACCATATAAGCACTGTTTTTACCGTGTAACGCGGCACCGTTGGAGAGTGCTGAAATATATTCTCCTATCTCTTCAGGAATAGCTTTATTGTGTTTAAACTCTATCCACTCTGTTTCATTTGGATATTTGAGCAGTTCTCTTAATAGTCCTAAATAGTATCTGGTATCTCTATCAATGCTCATTGTTCCGTCCTTCTATCTCTGCGACAATCGCATCAATTTGTTGTCAAGATTGTATCATAAAGCACCCTAAACGTCTTCGGATTACCCCTGTTTTACAAAAACCTCCGTCCTCCACATAATCGCCCTCTCCTGAAGCCCATCTACGCTCTCAGATCGTGCGATCCTCGTGCAGCCATGCCTCTCAAAAAGCCTGTTCAGCAAAACACTGTCAACCTCTTCGAAATATCGCTCCGTCTCACCCTGATTTCTATTTTCATAACTCGTCCAATACCTCATCTAACGTTTTTAATTTTAGTTTGCCTTGATTGTAGAGATTCACCTCCTCGACCGCTTCTTTGAGTCCTTCGAGTATCTCCTCTTTTGTCGGCTCCCGGTACTCTTCATCCCGCATCTGAAAGGGCAGTCCGCCTACTTTTTGGACTTTGTGCAAAAAGATATTGATCGCGTCGCTTACACTGATACCGTATCCGGCAAAAATCTCTTTTGCGCTCTGCCACGCCTCCGGATCGACTTTGATCGAAGTCTGTTTTCGAACACTTTTTACCATGGTTTGTCCTTTAATAATTCTTTTGAATTATTATAGCAGGTCTTGACTGTTTTGTAAATGCTGATCTACATCCACAATACTCCAGATATTGATTGTCAAATAAAAGTAAGTCAGATTGTCATGTTTTTGGGGTCGAATGGGTAATAGTTGATTACCAAAACGGATGGAAAAAAGCGGTCGGTGATGTCCGGGAATCGCACCCGGACGATGTTGACAAATTGGCGGGTTCGCAGGGAAGTGACCCTGTGGGTTCACGGAAGCGCTACCCGCCATACAATCGCAATCTGTTCGACAGCGATGTCACTCTTTTTAGGTTTGATGGTAAATGATTCGATGGGATGGTTGTCGAGGGCGTATTTTTCGCTCAGTTCGTCGATCTTCTCTTCGAGTTCGATTTCGAGGTCACTCAGTTTTTCGTCGATCTCGGCGACGCGGGCTTCGGCGCGGCTGAGCTGGCCGCGTTCTTTGTAGGCGCGGGAGCCTTTGTTGATGGCGCGACCGATGCTGGTGACGCTCTTGCGGCCAAACAGGGCACCGAGGACGGAGATCCCGACATCGACGAGGGAGCTGTTGCTGTCGGCCTGTTCTTTGGCGACGCGGGCTTCGGCACGGGTGCGCTGGTCGAGGAGGCGCTGTTCTTTTTTGCCGTAGCGCTCTTTGAGGGTTTCGAGATCGGATTCTTTGGCTTCGTCGAGGAGATCCTGAAGGCGTACGGCGAAGGCATCCCGACTCTCGCCGGGCTCCGACTCGAGCCGGGGCTTGCGGCAGCGGTAGAGTTCGAGACGCTCGGTGGCGTAGAGGTGATCGCGCAGGGCACGGGTGGTCAGGCGCAGGGCTTTGTCGTCGCTGATGGCATCAGGAAGCGGTGCGAAGAGTGCCTGGGCAGGTGCTTTGGTCGGGAGGGTGTCGAATGGTTCGGCTTCGCAGTCGAGGGCATCCCAGTCGAGGGGGGCATCTTCGAGGTCGAGACGGCAGGTTTGCTCCCGGGTGAGGTCGATCCCTTTGGCGGCATTGTGAAAGCCGATGCTCACCTCGGCACTCAGAGAGGGAGCATAGTGGTATGTTTCGCTCGGATCGGGCTCAAAATACTGCACGACACCCTCATCGAGATCGACCAGTTTGGCATATCCCTCCAGTGAAGCGTGTGCTGTTTGTTTCGTCGTGGGGGTTGCGGCTGAGAGGGCAGCCTTCTGGTTGGCCATGAGGGTGGCGATCTCCTCTTTTTTCAGCGGCCCTTTGAGATAGCTCATGACCCAGCGGGTACCGAAAAGGCGGATATCCTCGAGATGGGCGCTCTTGAGGAAGAAGGTGCGTTTGCGTAGGTTGGCGAGGAGGTTTTGGATCTCTTTTTTGTCAAACGACGCGTCGACCTTGCCCCCGAGTCCGTCGATAACCCGGTCGATATCCTGTGTCGTCTGGAGGCGGCCGATGCACCAGGTACCGATGTTGGCAAGCCCTTTGTAATCCAGATCGACCGGGTTTTGGGTGCTGAGGACGATCCCGATGCCGTAGGCACGGGCTTGCTTGAGGAGGGTGATCATGGGTTCTTTGGATGGGGGGTTTTTGACCGGGGGGAAGAAGCCGTAGATCTCATCCATGTAGAGGAGCGTGCGGAGGCGGTTGGCACCGCTCTGGAGGCGCATCCATGCGAGGTATTTGTTGAGCAGGAGGGTGACGAAAAACATCCGCTCATCATCACCCAGGTGGGCGATGGAGAAGATGGCGATCTTAGCACGCCCGTTGCCATCATAAAGAAGCTTGTCAATGTCGAGGCTCTCTCCGCTGAACCAGTTGGCGAAGTTGGGGGAGGCGATGACGGCGTTGAACCGGGTGGCAAATTTGAATCGTTCATTCTGGGGATAGAAACTGTCGAGTGGGAGGACACCGATGGTCTCAAAAGAGGGCTGGATGATCGCAGCGATCAGATCGGCGAGACTGAGTGCGCGTCCCTCCTGCCAGCTACGGGTGATGATTTGGGCTAAGAGAATATATTCTTTGGAGTCGAGGGGGTCGGCGACGATCCCGAGCAGTGAGAGGAGTCCGGTGACGGTGCTTTTGAGGTAGACGGTGAAGTTGTCCGTATCCTCCATGATCGGGGCGGGGGGGACTTCGAGTGAGCCCATCAGATTGACCGGGACTCCGGCGGTGCTGCCGGGGGTGTAGATGGTCTTGGGCACGGCAGCGAAGCGGGCGACCCGCTCGGTATCCTGATCCCAGCTCTCGATCCCCTCTTTCCACATGGCAGCCGTTTTGGCCGCATACGCGGCAGGGTCTTCTCCTTTGGCTCTGGCTTCATC
>WFSU01000136.1 GCA_015485845.1 Nitratifractor sp.
CGGTATTTTTCTTTTATGCTTTGAAACTCAGCACGGATGCCTGGGCGACGTTGTCTCTGTTTCTGATGGGGGTGCTGTTTTTCACGTTCCTGGAGTATGCTGTGCATGCATGGCTCTTCCATCTCAAACACCCTTTCAAAGTCTTTATCGAGGGGCATGCCCATCATCACCAGGATCCGAAGAATTACGATGCGATGCCCTTTTTCATGTCGGCGGTCATCGCGTCGCTTTTTGCCGGGATCTTATCGCTGGTGATGACCCGACCGGATGCGTTGGCGCTGGTCGGCGGTTTGACGCTGGGGTATTTCAACTACGGCATCATGCATCATCTGATGCACCGGAGAACTTTCAAAAACAGCTACCTTCACTATCTCCAGCTTTTTCATGCTATCCATCACAAAAATCCGAAAGTCAACAATGGTGTAACCACCGATATCTGGGACAGAGTTTTTGGGACGTATCAGCGTTGGTGTGATGACAAACCACTTGAGGAAGAGTATAGCAAAGGGCATTCGCTTCATGTGGCATAGAGGCTTCTTTTGAAAACACTCCAACGTGCCTATTCCATCTTTTTATAAAGGTTTGCCATGCACTCTTTTTTGAATGCGCTTAAAAAAGCCGCCAAAAACATGCTCAGTATGACACCGATGATCCTCGCGATTGTCGGGCTGGTGGGATTGTTTCAGGGCTTCGTGACCCGTGAGATGCTGGCATCGCTCTTCGGAGGCAATCCGGTGATCGATACGCTCATCGGTACGTTTGCCGGGATGATCGCGGTGGGGCAGGCGATGATCAGCTATATCCTCGGGGGTGAGCTTCTCGATCAGGGAGTGAGTCTCTATGCGGTGGCGGCGTTTGTCCTGGCGTGGGTGACGCTGGGGATCGTGCAGCTGCCGATGGAGATCGAAGTATTCGGAGGGCGATTTGTCCTCTATCGTAATGTCTTGGCATTCGTTTCGACGATCCTTGTGGCGACAGCAGCAGCGGGGGTGACGCTATGGCTGGCATGAATAAGAAGAAGCCGGAAGCGGCCACGGGTGCTGGGAATGGTGCCGAGAAAGGTTCAGGTCGAGATACCGGCCAGGGCTCGAAGCAGCAGCCGTTCCGTTTCAAAGGGCTCAAGCTCCTCGGATTTGTTGTGCTCCTTTACGGCGGGTCGTATCTGTGGGATGCATCCCGTGCGCTCAAAAGCCTCGAAGGGTTTGCCCATGTGCTCGGCACGTTGATACCGATCCTCATCGTGGTAACGTTTTTGACGGCACTGATTAATCTTTTCATTGATCCTAAATCGCTTGCCAGGCATCTCGGAGCGGAATCGGGGATCAAAGGGTGGATGATCGCCCTCTCGGCCGGTGTGGTGAGCCACGGTCCGATGTACGCCTGGTATCCGATGATCCAGGGGCTGCGGGAGAAGGGAGCCCGGGACGGTCTCCTCATCGCCTTCTTCTACGCCCGAGCGGTCAAGGTAGCCCTCCTGCCGATGATGGTGGCCTATTTTGGATTGACGTTTACCGTGGTGTTGACGGTGCTGACTCTGCTGGCGGCATGGGGACAGGGGGTGGTGATGGATCGGATAGTACACCGGTGAGTAATATTATAAAAATTCTGCCTGATTTTTGCCCGTCTGTTTATCGAAAGATGCTATAATCCCACTACATCAAACAAAGGAGTACACATGGGTATTTTCAGTTCTATCATGAACAAACTGGGTTTCGGAGACGATGAGAAGCAAGAAGAGCAGGCAGCAGCCGAAGAGGTAAGTGCCGCTCCCGAGGCGAGTGAAAACCTTGCTGAGACATCTGAGCCGGAGGTGGTCGTCGTCGATGTGACGGCCAAATTGGATGATCTCGCAGCCAACAATCCTGAAGATCTCGACTGGAAAGTTTCCATCGTCGATCTTATGAAGCTGCTCGGTCTGGACAGCTCATACGGTCACCGAAAAGAGCTCGCCGGTGAAATGGGCATCGAAGGCTACGAAGGGACTGCCGAGCAAAACATCGCCTTGCACAAGGCTGTTCTGGTAAAACTCGCCGACAACGGCGGCAACATCCCCGCTGATCTTCTCGACTAAGTTTTTCCTTCCCTATGAAGCATCGCACGGTGCTTCTGCATCCCGTCCTCTCAGATGGGATGTTTATGATATATTAGGCACCCACTTGGCTATGATTCGCCGCATAAACATCCAATAAGTTTCTTATCATCTTCTGATATTGCGTATGATGCTTTTTCGCCTCTTTTTTAAAAAAATCGATACTCTCCTTCGTCAAAGAAATAGTAACTTTTACATTTTCTTCTTTGAAAACCAAATTTTCCGGTGGCGGCAGAAAATCATCAATTATCTCAACATTTCCGAGGGGTTCATCCGTGTACTTAATGGTTCTCTTCATAAATCTTTTTTCCTTTCCTCCAGTATCCTGCACCAAAGATTCTAATTTTATCGTTCCTGTAAACAAACCTTACAGTCATAATCGCATCATCAACTCTGCCAAAACAAAAATACCGCTCCTCGTCCTGACTATGGTCTAAATCCCGGGCGATAATTCTATGCTCGTCTGAAAAAGCATATTGTGCCTGCTCAAACGATACATGGTGTTTTGCCTTATTCGCTTTGTTTTTGTTATCGTCCCATTCAAAGCTTGCTTTTTTCATGAAGTAATCATAGCGTAATTCCTAAAAATAAGCAATACTTTTATATGTAAATATTGTTCAGATGGAGCGATGGTAATGGGGCACACCCATTATTGTCACTATTTCTCTTTCTTAATCATCCACTTCTTAAACTTCACCAATGATCCAATGTAATCTGCCACATCCTCAATCTCCTGATCGGTCAGCGGCAGGGTGGGCATGGCGTTGGCGTCGTAACCGAAGGATCGGTACATGGCATAGGGGTCTTTGGCGTAGTGGGCGATCTGGGCATTGGTGCGGGTGTAGGAGACCATGTTGAAATCCGGCCCGAGCCCGCTGCGTCCATCGATGGTGTGGCACATGGCGCAGTTGGATTTGTAGACGGCTTGACCGCGTGTGATGTCGGCGGAGAGCAGGGTAGAGAGGAGTAAGAGGGTGAGTGATATATTTCGCATTGAAAATCCTTGAGTTTAAATCAGAGTAAATTAGTCCGATTGAATTCATTCCGAAATATATCTTAGTTTATGATAATGATTATTGATGTTAGTCAAGAGGAGGTAAGCCAACCGGGGAGGAAGTGGGGCTCAGTAGGCTTTTTTGAGCTCTTTGATGATCGCATCTGGGACGGTGGCGATCTTCATGAATTCTCCCATGGAGAGTTGGGGGAGGCTCAGGGCGAGGTAGTATTTTGGGTCGAGTGCTTCGGCCTTGTCCCCGTGGATGAGGGTGGTATAAGGGAGCATGCAGGCGTTGTGGGTGACGCCGAGTTTTTTGAGGTACTTGGCGGTGCGTTTGCTCAGGAGGTGCCCCACGAGGGTGGAGCCATCCGGGAGCGGGAGGGTGTAGGCGACGGTTTTGTTCCCTTTGGCGCGAGCAGCGAGGTCGCTTCCCGAGGCGATTGTGAGAGTGTCACCGACGTAGGGCATCCCCATCATGAAATGGTAGCCGGGCAGATCGGAAGTCCCCATGCTGTCTTTGGAGGCGTACAGCGTCCCGAGTGCCTTCTGGAGTGCCTGGAGAGTGGGGTCGAACATCCCGGGTTTGAAGTGTTTGCCGAGGAGTGCACGGCCGAGGTAGTCCGGGTTTTGGAGGCGGACTTCGTGGGCGGTGTCGTTGACCACGACATTGAGGGCGGAGAGGAAGCTATGGGTCGCCTTGAGGGCGGGGTTGGTGATGGTAAGAACCGTCTCTCCCTTGAGGATAGGTTGGGTACTCAGGATGCTAAATCCGCTGTCGGTGAGTTTCTGCTTGACGGCTTCAAGTGGGGCGAAGTCCGCCGAGAGATAGGTCGGGGTGTTTTTCGTCGGAGTGCCGATTTTGTATGGCTCTCCCCGTGGAGCAGTGGCGACGGCGACAGTGGCGGCGGCAGCCTTGGTGGTAGCAGGTGTTGCGGCCGCTGCCCCCTCTTTGACAAATCCCAGCTTTTTGAAGACGGCGACGACCGACTGGGTCATCGCTTTCATCGCGGCGATCTTCTTGGGATCTTTGACCCCGGTCATGGGGATCCAGTTGTCGAGGGTTGCCATACCGATGTGGAGCGTGTTGGTGCCCTTCTCGATGTAGAGGTAGACAGTACAGGGGGCGAAGACACCCGCCTGCGGCAATCCCCGGTTGAAGATCGAGTTGGAGAAGACAAAGTGGCAGATGGAGTAGATCCAGTACGCATCGTAGCGGTCGAAATCAAGATTCGCATCAGAATAAGCCTCTTTGAAATCCATGTACCCGGCAATGATGAAGTGATCCGCTTCGAAGGTCTCTTCGTATTGCTCCTGAAAATCCTCAATGAAAGAGTCGAGGTCTTTGGGTTTGGGGAATGTTTTGACCATTTCGACCAGAGAATTTTTGGGGATCTTCGTGTAGGTATATGTCTGTGTCTTGGTGGGCTTCATGGCGGTATCGATCAGTGTCGCCAGTGCACCGTGCATCTTCGTAAATGCAGCAGAGCGATCAGGATCGGTCTCACCGATGATCCCCAGCATCGCCTTGGGAGTGAGGGTGCCCATCCATGTCGTGTCTTCTTTTTGGGATTTATAGACGAGGAGGTTGAAGGGGGCAAATGCACCGAATTTTGGATTGGCCAGTAGGAGGGAGCGCATTGCTTTTTCGTTGGTCACCGTAAAGAAATGGAGGGCGTCGAGGGTCTTCTCGTGGTATTTCTTTTCGTACGCATCGTGGATGTTTTCGCTGGCGTTGACGTTTTCGTAGCCGATGCTTTCGAGTTTTTTGATGACCTGTGCTTTGACCGCTTTGTCTTGCAGACCCGGTACGCCTTTGAGGACGATGGCGGTCGTGTCACCGGCGTGGGCGACCCACAGCAGCGGCACACTGATCAGAGCAGTTCGTACCAATTGTCGTAACATAGTTTCTCCTTTTTCTTGGAAGATATTTATCCAACTTTGGAGGCAGGACTTCAGTCCTGCCTAACGGGACGGAAGTCCCTACTCCTGATTAGAAGAATGCCCGCTGGGTTGATAACTCAGCAACTGGGGACATTGCCGCTGTCGCTGGCGTAGTTGTAGAGGAAATCATACACGTGGATGATGTACTTCTCTTTGAGCGGTTTTTTGAGTTTGGGGCAGATCGTATTGAGCTCGTCCTGAAGCCCTTTTTTCTCCTGGATGGCCTTCCATTCGGCTTGCGTGTGTTTGACGGCGAGTTGTGCTCCGTTGAGGCCGCAGGGTTTTTTGAGCTTTTTGAGGATCACTTTTTGCCCTTTGGCCGCGTCGGCGGAGAGGGTGGTCGTGGCAAAACTCATTCCGATGAGGGCGATCAGCAGGGTGGTAGCAATTTTCTTGAACATGGTAAACTCCTTGTGTGTAATTGATCCCTCCGAAGAATCGCCGGTTTCACTCGATAGCTCTGGCAGTCGCAAATGTGAGAAGCGTCAGCAAAAGACAACTGCTTGTCTTTTGTAGCTTCGGAACCGTATCGGTTGTAGCATTGCAAAGCCGTGGAGGCAGGCCCCTTTCAGGGGTTGAGTGCTCCTTTGTCGCCATCGAATGAAACCTCTGTTTGTAGAATAATTCAGAGAGTATCATGGGGATAAGCTCCCGAGGATCAGGAGCAAAGCAGGCTGAGGGTCACAGGTGATTCATCGTTCCGGTGCCTCCTCAGTGACGGATTCATCAAGGTCGAACAACCGTGTCCCGATGTAATACATCACAAACGCCAGCCCCAGCCCCCCGAGCGAGATGAGGATCTCCGTGGTACTGGGGACATACTCGACCCACTGCGGCGGGAGCTGGTAGCGGGTGGTTTTCATCATCTGCAGGGGCTTGAGCTGGGTGTCGTGCACGAGGTTGTAGCGCATGAAGAACACACCGACCATCCCGATGAGGGAGGCGTAAAACATCAGGACGTGGCTTTTGGCCTGTCCGAGGAGGATCACCAGCCCGGGGATGAGGATCGCCAGAACGATCTCCGCCCAGAAGGTCCAGGAATGGAAGATGTGCACCGCCACGTCGGCACGACCAGGCATACCGCCGTAGACATCGGTGAGCATTTTCCACCCGGCGAAGAAGAGGAAGGCACCGAGGAGAAAGCCCTGGATCTTAGCCAGGCCGGTGAGCATCTTTTTGATCTCGGGGGGAAAATCGAGCTTGTAACGGAATCCCATCATGATGAACGCGATGAAAATCCCCGTGATGAACGCTGTGAGGATGAAGTAGGTGGGGTAGTAGACCCCGTTGGAGATCGGTCGGGCGTTGAGGAAGCCGAAGACCGAGCCGAGATTGGAGTGGGCGGCGAGCCCGACGGCCAGTCCGATGAAGCCGAAGACTTGTGCCCGGCGCATTTCGTGGCGGAGCAGAAAGATGAATTCGATGATCATGAACGTCAGGTAGAGCCCGTAGAGGGTGCCCATCCACCAGATGGCGGAGGTGAGGCCGGGGCTGACGACGTTGTAGATCATCATCCGTACCGGGTGGCCAATTTCGAAGGCGATCACGGCAAATCCGGCGAGGATCGTCACGATCGATCCGAAGATCGCCCGCTTGGAGAAGAGCTGGTAGTTGAGCGCTTCAAATTTGAACACATCGCCGAGCGAACCAACGATGCACAGTCCGGTGGAGCTGACGACGAAAAAGACATACGTGGCGATCAGCAATCCCCAGGGGTGCTCACGGGTGACGTTGAAGACGTGGTGTCCGTGGAGGAGGTAGTTGCCCACCCCAACCACAAACATCACGAGAAACACAACGGTCACGGCGATGGCGAGAAGGTTGACAAACGATTTTTCAAACGCGAACAGATCTTTGATGCTGATCGCGTTGACGGGGAGAAATCCCATAAATTTTTTTGTTTCCATCGGTATCCCTTTCACGTGAGGTAGTACAGTTTGGGATGGGTACCCAGATGCGATTTGAGACTGAAGTGATCCCGGGTCTTGAGAAGGATACTGATCTCACTCTCCGGATCGTCCAGATCACCAAACGTCCGTACTTTGGTCGGACACGTATTCTGGCAGGCGGTGGTGGTCTCACCCCGTGCCAGACGGGTGTCGGAGCAGAACGTACACTTATCTACCGTCACCGTACGATCGTCCACGTAACGGGCATCGTAAGGACAGGCGTTCATGCAGTAGCTGCAGAGGATACACTTGTCGCTGTTGACCCGAACGACGTGATTCTCGTCGTAATAGGTAGCATGCGTCGGGCACACTTCCTCACAGGGAGCGTCCTCACAGTGCTGACACTGGCTGGGCATGAAGGTGCTCGAGACGATGTCCAGATGCGGCCATTCTCCGGAGGGGGCGTTGGCTCCCACCCAGATGCGGTGTTTGTCGGCACCGAGCAGGACACCGTTCTCCTCTTTACAGGCGACTTCACACGCCTTGCAGTTGATACAATTTTTGTAGTCTAATGCCATTCCATATCGTGCCATTACACTCTCCTTATCTCGACGTCGGTCAGGTGCATGGCTGCGGCACCGTAAACCGGCTCGATGTGATCTTCGATGATGCGGGCGTCGTTGCCGCCGTTGCCGTAGGCCATCTCCATCCCCCGACTGTTACCGCCGAATCCGTGGAGCAGAAAGGTCTGGTTCGGAGCGATGCTTTCGGTCGGGTACGCCTGCAGTCGGATGGCACCGATCCTGGAGCGTACCTCGACGAGGTCGCCAAACTTGATCCCCCGCTCTGCTGCGACCCGGCTGTTGATCCAGACGTAGTTGGTGGGGGTCAAGTCACGCAGCATGGCGTTGTTGGTCGTGCCGCTCTGGGTGAACTGGGCGTGCCGTCCGGTGATGAGGCGGAACTTCCCTTTCGGGACATGGAACGCCATGTCGTCGTGCCAGGTGGGCATGGCATCCACCCCTTTTTTGGTCAGGTTCGTGAAATTGGCGACCACTTTGATCTTGTCCCCTTTGACGTGGTAGTTTTTTTTGTCTTCGGGGTAGTATTCGTACGTGTTGGGGTCGAGCTGTTTGTGGTACGCCTCCATGTGGGGGTAGTAGACCCCTTTTTCCTCGAGGATTTTCCACGCCTCTTCCCCGAAGGCTTTGACGACACGCTCTTTGTTGGACTCTTCGACGGTTTTTTCCCAGGCATCGGCGAGGTCAAATCCATTCTCTTTGTAGTACTTTTTCAGCGCATCGGGTTTCATCCCTTTGGTATCGTCCTGGACATCTTCGTCGTATTTCAGCGTATTTTTCCAGAGCGGTTCGGAGAGTTTTTCGGCCAGTTCTTTGTAGATGACCTCGGGTGTTTTGCACTCGTAGAGGGGTTTGACGGCCGCTTTTCGCTGGACGATGGCCGGCTCCAGCCCCCCGAAGCTGGCCACCGGAGATGTCCGCTCGAGGTACGAAGCTTCCGGCAGGATCACGTCGCAGAACATGGCAGTATCGCTCGGGAGAATGTCGATCATGACGTTCAGATCCATTTTGCGGAGGAGTTGTTCTGTTTTGGTGGTGTCGGGGACACCGCTCATGGGGTTGTGTTTGCGCATGAGCATGACCCGTACCGGATAGGGGGCTGTCCCCTCGAGGATCATGTTGCGAAACAAAATCCATGAGCCGGTTTTGTCGGCCGGGATCGCGATCCCTTTTCGGTCAAACCGTGTCTGAGCCTGAGCATACATGGGAGCGTTAACCTCTTCGGGGGGAAGTTTGATCTTTTTACCGTAAATGATGCCGCCCTTTTTGTCGAGGTTTCCGCTGAGTCCCTGATAGATTGCCATGGCACGGCGCAGTTGGAAGTCGTTGGGGCTGAAGGCACTCCGTCGTCCCTGATAGTAGATGGGGCTGCGGGCTTTCATGAATTCTCTCGCGGTTCTGTAAATCTCTTTGGCGGAGATGCCGGTGAGTTTGGCAGCCCATTCCGGGGTGTATTTTTTGGAGAGGATGTGGGCTTTGTACTCGGCGTATCCCACCATGTACTTCTGACAAAATTCCTTGTCGTACAACCCTTCGTCGAAGGCGACGTAGGTCAAGGCAAGGACAAACGCAAGATCGGTTCCGGGGTTGACGGCGTACCAGCGGTCGGCTTTGGCTGCGGTGTTGGTAAACCGGGGATCGAGGACGATCATCGTGAGTCCACGCTTTTTGGTCCGTTTGAACATATCCATGGTGTCCGGGGTGATGATCGCCTCGGCCCGGTTGGCACCGGCGACGATGATGTAGTCGGCATTGTTCATGTCGGCTTCCCCGTAGGTGCCGATGGTATTGACGTAGCCGCCGAGGGTCGTTTCGAGACAGATGCTGATCTCATCGACGTAGTTCGGAGTGCCGATTTTCTGTCCCACCAGCACTTCAAACCCCTCTTTGGAGAGCCCCTCGCCGTTGCTGTAGCCGATGGTGGCACGGTTGTCTTTCTCTTCATCGAGGATCTGTGCAAGGCCTTTGAACTTGTCGGTGCCGTTGAGAATGGCGTCGTAAGCCTCTTCCCAGGTGACACGTTTGTATCGCCCGTCGCCCCGCTCTCCGATCCGGATCAGGGGATACTTCAGCCGGTCGGGATCGTAGAGTGTCTGGATCCCTGAGTTGCCCCGGGGGCAGAGCATGTTGCGGCTTTTGGGAAAATAAGGATTGGGGTCGAGTTTGGTGAGTACCCCCTCCTCGACACGGGCGAATGCCGCGCATTTGTTGACACACATGCCACACAGCGTGGGGATGATTTCGGCGCTGCCGGTGCCGGTTTTGGTCGTGGTGGTCTCGGGCAGTGAACCGGCATGAGCCGATTCGGCAGCCAGGGCTCCGAGGCTCAGTGCCGATCCACCGACGACGCTCAAGGCAACGGTGTTCTGAAGGAACCGCCGCCTGGAAACTTCTACTCTCATGTAGAACTCCTTTCGTGATGACTTGAACGCAAAAAGTATAACACTATCAAAGAGGGAAAGTAGGGAGCAAAAAGGGGGGAGAAAGGGGGGGTGTAAATTAGAAATTAGAAATTAGGAAGTAGAAATTTTGGGTTTACGGCATCTCGAGGGCGAAGAGGTAGCCGATCCCGTAAACGTTCTGGATCAGTTCTTTGCCGACTTTTTTGCGCAAGTCCTTGATCAGCGATTTGATCGCTTCTTTGGAGGGGGGCTCATATCCCCAGAGATAGTCGGAGATGTCTTCGAAGCTTACCGTGCAGTTGCGGTGCCGGATGAAATACTCGAGCAGGCGGCTTTCGGTCAGGGAGAGGGAGGTTTCTTTCTCGAGGTGTGAGACACTTTTACGGCAGGGGCGGTAGAGGTATTCTTCGTTGAGGACGATGGGCTGGCGGTTGTGCTGGAGCAGTTCGAGTGCCGCCTGCTCGAGGGCGTCCATCAGCATCTCCCGGGTATGGGGCTTGGCGAGGTAGCGGGTGATCTTGAGCTCCACCGCCCTCCAGAGGTACGCCTGATCGGTGTGGGCGGAGAGGATGATGATCGGGATGGTTGTGTTGGTTTCCCGGATCGCTTTGACCGCTTCGAGTCCGTCGAGCCCGGGCATGGAAATATCGAGGATCAGTACATCATAATGGTTGATCTGCATTTCATCGAGGACGGCTTGTCCATTGTCCACCGCCATCACCTCCATGAAAAACAGTTCGAGTGTCTCGGTGATATTCTGGCGGATCCCGGCTTCATCCTCGGCATAGAGCGCTTTTTTGTCCGAGAGGATGCTGACGATTTTTTTCTCTTCCATGGCAAACCTTTTTGGGATTATACCTGAAATTTCAAAAAAGAGATTCAAAAAACTTATTTTCATATATGATGAACATGGCAACGCTTCACGGGATCTGAGCCGATAGAGGGGTGATTTGTCCTTGGGTGAGGGGAGGGATTTGTGTTTGGCGTACCCGAGCAATCTTGGTATAATCAGTATCCAAACCTCTCAAAAGGCAAAACGATGATAAAATACATTCTCTGGGCGTTTCTGGTGATGGTGGCTGGAAGAGTGTATGCCGGGGATGTCTCCTCTCCCGGCATGGATGCGATGCATTCGCTCTGTAATGACCCCCAGGCGTTTCGACTGTACAATGCCCGTCACGATGCCATGCTCCTCCATGCGGGGGTGGATCATCGTGTGTATCTTCTCAAAGCGGATTGTTCGAAACTGCTCTTTGTCTACCGGGGTGATGATCCGGTATCGGATCCCTGGTACTGGAGACGGGATGGGCAGTGGTTTTACATTTCGGCTTTCAACAGCGGGCTGTTGGAAGTCGATGTGGAACATGACCGTACCCGCCAGATCGTTACGCACGAAACGGAGGAGAATGGGGATGGGACTTACGGCATGGCCATGAGCCCCGATGAGTCGCGGGTCGTCACCTGGGGGGCAGATCGATGCATCACCCTGACCGATCTGGCCACTTTGCGGCATCAAACGCTCATCCGCCGGGTACGGATGCCGGAGGATCTTACTGTTACATGGATTTCAAATACGGCGATACGGATCAAAGAGCGAGGAGGTCACTCACGAACCATTCAAGTGCAGTAGACAATACTCAAAGAGATGCATTGTATCAATAAAGGGTGTAGAATCTACCACGATCCCC
>WFSU01000137.1 GCA_015485845.1 Nitratifractor sp.
ATGGTAATTCGTGATTGGTAATTGGAGGTCGTGTAGGGTGTTGTGCCCTCACAACACCAAAGATATTGCACGACAAAAGAGGTTAAAATAAGCCTAATATTTTGCCGGTATGGCGTATCAATTTGGTGTTGTCATGGGACAACACCTACACGAGATAAACCCTCATCCCCACAACTACTCCCCCCACCTCTAACAAATTTTTCAGTATAATCCCCCCATTATATATAAGTTACAATCCTGCCCAAAAGGTACCCCATGAAACACGTTCCCATCCTCGTCCTCGATTTTGGTTCTCAATACACCCAGCTCATCGCCCGCAAACTCCGTGAAAGCGGTGTCTATACCGAGGTGGTTCCCTACCGTGAATCGCTTGAAGACATCCAAGCCCGCACCCCCAAAGGGATCATCCTCTCCGGCGGCCCGTCATCGGTGTATGCTGAGGGTGCGTACCATCCGGATGAGGGGATCTGGGATCTGGGGTTGCCGATTCTCGGGATTTGTTACGGGATGCAGTTGATTACCCAGCATTTTGGCGGTGAAGTGGTGGCGGCGGATCATCATGAGTACGGCAAAGCCCGACTCAAGATCGAAGCCGAATCGGGACTGTTTAACGGCATTGCCGACGAGAGCATTGTCTGGATGAGCCATGGGGATCGTGCCGAGAAGATCCCCGAAGGGTTCCAGGTTATCGGTACCAGCGAAAATTCCCCTTATGCTGCCATCGCCGATGAAGCACGCCAGGTGTACGCCATCCAGTTCCATGCCGAAGTGCACCATACGAAGCTGGGCACGGCCATGCTCAAAAACTTCGCCAAATACATCTGCGGGTGCAGCAGTACCTGGAACATGGGGAGCTTCGCCAAAGAAAAAATTGCTGAGATCCAGAAGCAGGTCGGCGATCGCAAAGTCCTCTGCGGTGTCAGCGGCGGGGTTGACAGTTCGGTTGTCGCCGCGCTCCTCCACGAAGCTCTCCCCAGGGAGCAGCTTGTGTGCGTTTTCGTCGATCAGGGATTGTTGCGCAAGGATGAGGCGCAGCAAGTGCAGGAGATGTTTGCACTGCTTGACATTCCCCTCATTACGATCGATGCCCGTGAAGAGTTCCTCGAAGCACTGGCCGGGGTGACCGATCCGGAACGCAAGCGCAAGATCATCGGGGAAAAGTTTATCGAAGTGTTTGATGCCGAAGCCAGCAAACACACCGATGTGAGCTTCCTCGCACAGGGTACACTCTACACCGATGTGATCGAATCGGTCAGCGTCAAAGGCCCCTCCAAGACGATAAAATCACACCACAACGTCGGCGGCTTGCCGGAGTGGATGACCTTTGAGCTCGTCGAGCCCTTGCGGGAAATCTTCAAAGACGAAGTGCGCAAACTCGGTCTCGAGCTGGGATTGCCCAAGCATATGATCGGACGGCATCCCTTCCCCGGCCCCGGTCTGGCGATCCGTGTCATGGGCGAAGTAAACGAAACGGCACTCCATCTGCTGCGTGAGAGCGATGCGATCATGCAAGAGGAGCTTCGTGCCAGCGGCTATTACGACAAAGTATGGCAAGCCTTTACTGTCCTGCTCAATGTCAGCTCCGTGGGTGTCATGGGTGACAACCGCACCTATGACAACACCGT
The DNA here is from genome assembly GCA_015485845.1 of Nitratifractor sp. Lineage (GTDB taxonomy): Bacteria > Campylobacterota > Campylobacteria > Campylobacterales > Sulfurovaceae > S017-3. Next base: position 1,626 of record WFSU01000137.1, read on the forward strand.
AGCGGTGCGGATGGTCGAATCGGTCGATGGGATGACGGCGACCTTTGCCCACGTCCCTCATGACATCCTCGAAAATATCAGTCGCCGTATTATCAACGAGATCGACGGGATCAACCGCGTCGTCTATGATATCTCCTCCAAACCCCCCGCTACCATCGAGTGGGAGTAGCTACTCTGCTCGTCGCCTTATTTCTCCGCCACCTGATCGGTGGCACCCCTTTCCTCTTTTCTAAATTCATTTGACATTTTCTTGATTTTTTCTAGATATGATTTGACATTCTGAATCAAGGATGAGTACATGGTAACTTTATTTCAGGATCCTTGGATATGGCTCGGGATCATGACTATGATCGCTCTTTTTTTCTGGGTGCGCAGTCTCCAACAGATTCGTCAACTGGATCGTTTGCGTTCCCGCCTTCAAAAAGAGCAGGAAGAGGTCGAAAGAGAATTGAAACAACTTGTGGAGGATAATGATGCATAAACTAGCACACAAAATCAGATGGATGATGTTGGTATCTTTTTTCAGCGTGCACTCTGCTCAGGCTAGTGATGTACTGGCTCTATCGGAGAACCCCGATTCGATCTGGACGGCGTTGTTCGGTCTGGCGGTGGTGGGCGTGCTTGCATTGTATCTCTCTTCGGAAAAGGTCAAGAATTTGACCCACAAATATCAAAAGATGCAAGCCAATCAGGAAGAGATAGCCTTGCGCCAGAATGTGATCCTCGGAGTGATCGGGGAGCGGATTGAGACATCGACACATGGGATTCGTCGCCACCGGGAAGTGTTCGAAGAGCAGACGCAGGGGGCTCTGGATCGGGACGTCATCGAGAATGAAATGGTGCGTTTTCGTCGCGATGAGCACCTGCTGGTTGATGCCCTCGGAGATTTGAACGATTTTTCACAGGTACGTTCCGGAAAATTGATGCTGCAACAGACACTCTTCGATTTGAACGATGTTTTGTGGAACCTGGGGCGACAGGTAGAGCCTCACTATTTTCTCAAGCGCAACGAACTGGTGTACCGTTTTGATCCGGAGTTGATCGGTTCTGCTGTCGGGGATGCTGAACGGATCGAGCAAATCCTGCGTACGTTTTTGATCGAGCTGGGGCAGGTGACGTACGACTGTACCATTATCCTCGCGATGCAGCCTGATGCCCGTGGAGAGGCCGTGACGTTTGACCTGTTGGTACCGGAGAGTGAGGGGGGAACCCAACTGCTCGATGAAGTGTTCAGTGATGCACAAATGGAGGGAGAAACTCAGCATAGCAGTCGCAAACTCAAAAGCTATCTGGCGCGGGAGTTGATCCGGTTGATGGGGGGTCAGTTACGTGCCGTGGCGGATCATGCATTCGGACTGCATTACCGCATTGAGTTGCCGTTAGCGGTGACGATCCCTGCGAAGGATGTCCGTTTGCATTCGGGAGCATCGACACTGATCGTCGCCCACAATGATCCGGTGGCGCTTTCGGTTTCCGACATGTTGAGTGGCCACTCGGCGCCGGGAGCGGATATGATGGCTGCTGAGGATGAGCCCCCCTTTGATCTGTCTGTCTATACGACGGTGATCATCACGTATGCCGCGCTGACCGAGGCGTGGACAGCCCGACTGCACAAGGCTCAGAAGGAACAGCCCCTGCGGGTGGTGATCCTCAAGAGCGGCTTTCAGCGGACGCTTCCGGTTCCTGAAGTGCTGGAGGATGTGCGTGTTCTCAAACTCCCGATCCTGCACGAAGAACTTGCGGCGGCGATGGCGCACACGGATTTGAAATTTTCAGACCGTATAAGGGTGGCTTCTTAAATCCCTTCACCCGCCAGCACTCCGCTGGCAAAGGCCCACTGGAGGTTGTATCCTCCGCAGGGGCCGTCGAGATCGAGCACTTCCCCCGCAAAAAATAATCCATTGATTTTCTTGCTTTCCAGTGTTTTGGGATCGACCTCTTTGAGGCGGATGCCCCCTCTGGTGATCATCGCTTTGGCGAATCCGTCATGTCCGATGACTGTTAACGGCGTAGCAACAAGGAGTCGGATGAGGTGATCCCGGACGCGACCGGGGAGCTTCCCGAATGCGTGGGAGGGATCGGCACCGGTCAGGTCGCACAACGCCCGGCTTACTGATTCTGGCAGGAGGGTTTGCAGGAGGGTGAGGGTGGTGTGCTGCGGGTTGACTTCCCGTGCCTCTTTGAGATGTCGGCGTATCTCCTCTTCGTTTTTCCCTCCGGTGAGCTGGGCGAGGATCGGCACCGTGTCGTAGCGGGAGAGGAGCGGGGTGATCTCCCGGGAAAAGTCGAGAACCACCGGCCCACGGATACCGTTTTTGGTGAAGATCAAGTCGCCTGTGGCGTGGAGTCTGCGGTGCTTTTTGAGATCGACCCGGAGGGTGACGCGAGGGAGAGTATCGGCACGGCACCCGGCCACCCACGTCTCGGCGGTGCGCAGGGGCAT
>WFSU01000138.1 GCA_015485845.1 Nitratifractor sp.
CAATCCCCAGTGCTGTCTGCCAGGGGATTTTCATCCCCAGAACCAGCCCGTAGGCAAAATAGGCGTTGAGCCCCATACCGACACTCATCGCGATGGGCGTGTTGCCCCACACCCCACTGAAAAAGGTTGCGAGGATCGTCACAAGTGCGGTGGCGGTAACGACCGCTGCCATCGGCAACCCGGCATCGGCCAAAATAAAACCGTTGACCGGTACAATATACATCATTGTCAAAAAGGTCGTCAGACCCGCCATAAATTCCGTCTTGACATCGGTGCCATGCTCGGCCAGCTTGAAACGTGAAAACATGTGGAGGCTCCCAGAGTGAAGTTGTAGAGTCCAAAGTATAACACGCTTCGGTTTTGGTGACCATTAATTGGGTCTCTTTTAGAAAAAGTGGGATACAATTGCATACTTAGGTTTCGAAACAGGCTCATGGATTGAGCAGACAAATATTGAAACAAAATCTGTCCTTTTCCCTTTCATTACAAATCTAAGAATATGTCTCTACAAGGATAGCCCCATGAATCGTGTACTCCGTATGACCCTCTCCCTCATCGTATTGTTATCGCTTATGGCAGCGGCCAAACCCGTGACCCGAACGTTTCATGTCCATTATACGTTTGATCTCCATTACGATGCTGTAGGCTATCCGGCCAGGCTCTGGAATCCGATCCCCTTCAACAGTACATATCAGCACGTTCGCTCGTTGACATTCCACGGAACCTACGACCGGTTCAACCTCAATCGGGACAATGCATACGATGCCGGCACCCTCTACACAGACTGGAATACAAGTGCCCGCCCCAAGAAGCTCGAGATCGATATGGTAATTGAGACGCAGGATCGTTCCGTGCCCCTTAAAACAATCGAGAAAGCCAGTGCTCAGAATCTTCCGTTTCCCGACAGCGTCAAACCCTACCTTCAGCCGACAGCACACATTCCGACGGATGGGATCATCCGTGGTGTCGCGCAGCGGATCGTCGGCAAAGCCACCGACCGTTTTGCCAAAGTCAAAGCGATTTACAACTGGTGCACTTCGCACACCTTCCGTGACAGCAAGGTCATCGGCTGCGGGAGCGGCGATGTCAATAAGATGGTGACCCAGAAAGAGGTCGAAGATGTCTATCAACATGGATACTATGGCGGGAAATGTACCGATTTGAGCTCCCTGTTTGTTGCGCTGTTGCGTGCTGCCGAAATCCCGGCACGCGAAGTGTTTGGTATCCGGCTGGGCAAAAGCCGTTTCTCCAAAGCACTGGGCAAGAGCGATGTCAAAGGTTTCGCCACCATTTCGACCTGGCAACATTGCCGAGCCGAGTATTACATCCCCGGTGCGGGATGGATCCCCTCCGATCCGGCTGACATTACCAAGCTGGAGCTTGTGGAGAAACGCAAGTACGATGATCCGCGTGTTCAGGAGCTCAACGCCAAATATCTCCACTCCTGGGAGATGAACTGGGTCGGGTTCAACCACGGGCGGGATTTCGTCCTCTCTCCCAAACCGGAACAGTACCCCATCAATATGTTCGGCTACCCATACGGCGAAGTAGAGGATGAGGTGTTGGATTATTACGATCCGAGTCACTTCGCCTATACCATCACCTCTCAAGAGATCACTCAACACTGATGCTCAAACGGATAGACTGTACCAACCTCGATTGCCCGACACCGGTGTTGATCACCAAGGATGCGTTGGCTGAATTTGACGAGGGGATTCTGGAAGTGGAGGTTAACAGCCTCTCCTCCATCGGAAACGTTCTCCGTTTTGCCCAAAGTCAGGGGTTGTATGCCAGCTCCAAAAAAGAGGGTGATATTACGGTGATTTCCATCGTCAAAGGATACGAATGTGGTATCGAACTTCCCGACGGGACGCACAGCAGCGATCGGTCGTTCTGGACGCTGATTACCGGTGCGGTGGTTGCGGCGATTCTCGCGAGTACCTGCTGCCTGGGGCCGTTGTTGTTCCTGGTCTTCGGGATCAGCGCGGGGAGTCTGTCGTTTTTACAGGTGCTGGCACCGTATCATGACTATTTTACACTGGTGGCGGTCGGGGTCGTGGGGTACCTGTGGTGGGACTATCTCTTCCGTCGGCGCACAAAGCCTGTCTGTGAGGGGAGTTTGTGCAAAAACTACCTTCTGTACCTCAACATTGGTACGGCTTTCGTGGCCATTTTGAGTACCTACCCGTATTGGGTCAATTATCTGTTAGGAGACTAAGATGAAAAAAATTGCATGGGGGATTGCACTGGGGATTTGTGCCCTTTTGGCCGCCCCGCACGAGGTCGTGATCGACGTCAAAGGGATGACCTGCCCACTGTGCACAACGGCGATCAAACACAGCCTTAAAAAAACATTCGGTGTCCTCTCGACACGTGTCTCTCTCAGCAAAAAGACGGCCCGTGTCCGCTATGATGACAACCAAACCGACACCCCTGCACTGCTTGAGGCGATCCGCCGGGCAGGGTACACCGGGGTGATTCGCAAGGAGAAACCATGAATCGATCCGGCACACAACCGCCTGCAACCGATCATCAACTCACCAAATACGTCAAAGCAGCAGGCTGAGCGGCCAAAGTGGCTCCGGGGGAGCTAGACAATATCGTTGGCACGCTTGACTGCACGCATGAACATTTGATCGTCGGGATTGAGGGGAGTGAAGACGCAACCGTGTATCGCCTTGATGAGACCCGGGCGTTGGTACAAACAGTGGATTTGATCACGCCGGTGGTGGATGATCCCTATGTCTATGGAGAGGTCGCGGCGGCCAACTCACTGAGCGATGTATTCGCGATGGGAGGGGAGGTGATCACGGCGATGAACATCGTGGGGTTTGACAGTTGCCACCATGGTGCTGAGGTGCTCGAAGCGATGCTGGCTGGCGGCCAGAGCAAAGTCGTCGAGTGCGGCGGCGTGATCGCAGGAGGGCACACGATCGAGACGCCGGAGATGCTCTACGGTCTCAGCGTGACCGGTATGATCCACCCCGAGCGGATCTACCGCAACAACACGCCACGGATCGGAGATGTACTGATCCTCACCAAACCGCTGGGGATGGGGATACTCACCACGGCGATCAAAGCCGACATGCTGGAACGGGAGCGCATCCCTGTCGTCGCCGAGATCCTGAGCCAGCTCAATTACCGTGCTTCGGTGGCGATGCAGGCGTACGATGTCAGTGCCTGCACCGACGTGACCGGTTTCGGACTGGCGGGGCATGCGTACGAGATGAGCGGGGGGCGATACACTCTGCGCTTTGCCTACGATGCGTTACCGATTCTCGACGAAGCCCGACCGTTGGCCGAGATGGGCATCGTCCCGGCCGGCAGCCACAACAACCGGGAATTCCTCGCCCCCAAAACCGACTTCGCCGTCCCCGGAGACGACATGCTCTTCTACGATGCCCAAACTTCCGGAGGTCTCCTGATTTCCGTGGCATCGGATGATGCTCCCGGACTGCTCTCCCGGCTCATCGACGAGGGGTATGTCTACAGTGCCATCGTCGGAGAGGTTCTCCCTTTTGGAGAGACCTCTTTGGAAGTACATTGAGGGTTATCGAACCGTCCATTCTATCTCAAGCAATACCTCTTCTCCACACATCACCACCGCATCAAACCGGTCACCGGGGGCATAGTAGCCGACCCCCTTAGGGGTGCCGGTCATGATCACGTCTCCGTCTTCGAGGGTCATGAAGCGCTCGATTTCGGCGATCATTTCGGCCGGCTTGTACATCATCAGATTATAGGTAGCGTGCTGGACGCGTTCGCCGTTGATCCGCATCTCAAACGCGATGCGGGAGAGGTCGCCGTCGATGGGGACGAAGTCGCTCAATACCGCTGAGCCGTCGAAGCTTTTGGCACGCTCCCAGGGGAGGCCTTTGGTTTTGAGCCGGTTCTGGATATCGGCATGGGTCAGGTCGAGCCCGAAGCCCACCCCGACCGTTTTTCCTCCCTCAATCAGGAGGCAGATTTCCCCCTCGAAGCGGCAATCTCCTCCGAAATAAGCGAGCGTGGGGGTAATCGCGGAGTTGGGTTTGTTGAAGACGACCATGTTTTCGGGTACTTCATTGCCCAGCTCTTCGATGTGTTCGACGTAATTGCGTCCGATGCAGACAACTTTGCTCGGAGTGAGGGTACGCTCTGCGAATGTGATCGTATTCATGCTATCTCCCAGTGAATAAATTTATGGTAGCATTATACATGATGTACCATCGTTTTTCATAAGGAACACCCATGCAAACCCTTCTCGAAGCCTTCCTCCAGCAAACCGTCACTTTCGCAGCGATCATGGATCCGGTCGGGGTGAGTGCGATGATGCTCGGGATGCTTTCTCATCAGGCGACCCGAAGCGAAGTGCTCACCATCGCCCGACAGGCGACGTGGACGATCACGATCGCTTTTTTCGTCGTACTCCTCGCCGGAGATGCGATCCTGCGTGCCTTCGGGATCGATCAAAATTCGCTCAAAGTGATTGGAGGAATTGTCCTGCTGATGATGGCACTTGAGATGCTCGGCAGCGGCAACAGCCGGATGCTCTCAGCGGACAACCAGGACAAAGTGGGTGTGATCCCGCTGGGAATCCCGATGATCTTCGGTGCGGGGCTTTTTACCACCGTGATCATCCTCCGTCAGCAGGCCGAGACCCTGAGCGGCATGGGTATGACGATCGCCGCCTTCCTTGTCAACGCATTGGTGATGTACCTTGTCCTCCGCTACGCGATCCACATCCGTAAGCTTCTCGGCATGACCGCCGAGAATGTCATCACCAAACTCATGGGGCTCATTACCGGAGCGATTGCGATTCAGTTCATCGTCGATGGGATTGTGACGCTGGGTAAGCATTATTTGTGAGGGATGTATAGGAGTAGGGACTTCAGTCCCGTATCATATTGTCTCCTTAAATCGTATTATTTTGACGGGGCTAAAGCTCCTACTCCTGATGAGGTATTGTATATCGGGTTATTTGCTTTGACCGAGAGTAGGGTATAATTCGCCAAACTACTACCAAGGAACTACCAATGCCACTTCTCGATTCGTTTACCGTTGACCATACCCGAATGCCCGCCCCGGCTGTCCGCAAAGCCAAGACCATGCAAAGCCCGAGCGGGGATGTCATCACCGTCTTTGACCTCCGTTTCTGCCAGCCCAACAAAGGGATCATGTCGGTCGAAGGGATTCATACCCTCGAGCACCTCTTCGCCGGGTTTATGCGGGAGCATCTCAACGGCAAAGATGTGGAGATCATCGACATCTCTCCGATGGGGTGCCGGACGGGTTTCTACATGTCTCTGCTGGGTGCTCCGAAGAAAAAACGGGTCGCCAGAGCCTGGGAAGCCTCAATGCATGATATCCTCAATGTCCAATCCGAAGCCGACATCCCTGAGCTCAACAAATACCAGTGTGGTACCTACAAGATGCATTCGCTCAAAGATGCCAAAGCCATAGCCCAGAGCGTTCTGGATCGCGGTATCGGTACCATGAGCAATAAAAAACTTGCCCTCACCAAAAAACAACTCCGGAAGCTTGGATGCTGATCCTCATCCCTGTCGACGGTACTGACCCGAAACTTTCACGGGTGACAACACTGTTTGATCGGAAGAAATGGGCGTTGATCGATTTTGATGAGGGAGTGGTCAAGGCGGTCAATTTCTATGATGATCGTACGGAGACGGGTGCGGAGTGGATTGATTTTGTGATTTTGGCAAACAAATTTGAGAGCTACATGGACTTCATGGAGGAGGGGATGATGGTGCTCTGTGTCCGTGAAGAAGAGACGATCGAGGATATCATCGAAGCGTTCAAATTCAAAGAGCTCGATGAGGTGGGGTATTGATAAATTTCCGTAAGTAATGTTTGTGTAATCTTTCTCGTGTATAATTCCGAGCTTTTTTATCCGATTTAAATAATTTAAAACACAAGGAAAACACATGGAACAAAAACGTCCCCCCTACAATCCCCTCTACTGGCTCGGAGCCCTCGGGCCGGGAGGTCTGGCTGTCTCCTTCTTCGTCTACGCCAATTTCATGGTGCCCCACAAAGGGGTGCCGATGCTGACGTTTGATCATGCCTACCCCATGCTGATAAAGGGTGGCTCGATGGCCTACCTGATCGGTGCGGTGTACGTGCTCTTTTTGATCGCAACTCTCTATCACTTCAAGCTGCTTTTCTGGAACATCAAAGAGTTTCTTGCTTACAAAAAAACCGAAGCGTATGAAGCGATGCGTACCAGCAACAACGAAGTGCAACTCTTCGCCATCCCGCTGACGCTGGCGATGACGATCAATGTCCTCTTTATTCTTGGAGCGCTCTTTGTTCCTCATTTGTGGGATGTTGTCGAGTATATGTTCCCGATGGCGATCGTAGCCTTCAGCATCACCGGCTACTATGTGAGCAAGATTTTCCTCGAGTATTTTGGCCGAATTCTGGCGCACGGGGAGTTTGACCTCGCCGAAAACAATTCTCTCGCGCAGATGCTCTCGATCTTTGCCTATGTGATGACGGGTGTCGGTTTCTCGGCCTCGGCAGCGATGAGCAAAACCCTGTGGGTTGAAGTGGCCGGAAACGTCGGAGCGATTTTCTTCTCAGCCATTGCTATCCTCCTGATTCTGGTCAAGTTGGTACTCGGTTTCAAGAGCATGTTTGAACACGGGATTGCTCCGGAGGGTTCGCCTTCTATGTGGATTATGATCCCTATCCTGACGCTGCTCGGGATCACGTTTATTCGTCTTGATCTCGGATTTGAACACCATTTCCACAGTGAAGTAGCTCCGACGAGTCTCTTCTTTCTGGCGACGTTTGTTCTCTCTCTTCAAGTGATGTTCGGCAAGCTCGGCTACACGATTATGCGTCGTAACAAATATTTCCGCACCTATATCCAGTGGAAATACGGCAAAAACCAATCGGTAGGAAGTCTGGCGTTGATTTGTCCGGGGGTTGCTTCGGTGGTCTTTTATCTCTTCTTTCTCCATTTTGGCTTGGTGCATACCCACATGGTGGACAAATTTTCGATCGCATACTTTGTGTTGATGCTTCCGCCGTTGTATATCCACTTCAAGACGGTACAATACTTCTACAAAGTCAAAAATAACCTCGCTCTTTGATTTCTAAATCAGGAGGCGGGACTTCAGTCCCGCACAATGCAGGGCTGAAGCCTTGCCTCCGTAGTAAATATTACGATTTATGTTGAACCAGCAAACATGCATTTATTCAGAAACGGGACTAAAGTCCCTGCTTCTGCTGGGTGCTGTTGTGTTATAATCCCCTATGCAAACCTACCCCGACAAACATCCCATCATCACCGAAGACGGTACCCTGACACTTTATTCCGCTGAATTTGATCAAGCATACCACTCGACGCAGGACGGCGCACTCACTGAGAGCCTCACCAAGCACGTCATTCCGGCTCTACGCCTCCAGCAGGACAAAACCCACCTGAATATCCTCGACATCAACTATGGTCTGGGATACAACACGCTCGCCACCCTCTACACCATCCGAAAACACAACCTTGACACTACCGTCCACATCCTCTCCCCCGAACTCGACGACAATTTGGTACGCTCCCTGAGTGACTTCGATTATCCCCCCGAATTTAAGGAACTCCGTTCCGTCATTGAAGCCATCAGCCAAAACCTACACTACAAAGACGAACAATTTACCATCGATATCCTCATAGGCGATGCCCGAAAAACCATCCAAAAACTCCTCACTCCTCACTCCTCACTCCTCACTGACAATGTCGAAACATATTTCGATATTGTCTACCAGGATGCGTTCAGCCCAAAAGCCAATCCCATGCTGTGGACCCGTGAGTGGTTTGCCGATGTCCGTGCGATCTGTGCTGAGGATGCGATTCTCACCACTTATTCTATCGCTGCTGCGACCCGGATGGGATTGTATGAAAATGGCTTCGAGCTCTACGGATACCACCCGGAGGGGACACGTCGATCGCTGATTGCTTCTCTTTCACCGATTGATGTTACGAAAATGGAGGGATTGGAGTGGATTGATATGGAACTCAAGATCGTGCGTAATCCAGAGGGGAGGAGTTTGCGGGATGGGGAGTTTGCTGTGTAGGGTTGGCTTCAGCCGACCAAAAGGGGTTTGGACTCCAGTCCAACAATAGCAAATGCGTATACACAAACGGAGACGCGACTTCCGTCGCGTTTAATGGGACTGAAGTCCCAGCCCCTTTTACGGTGGTATCCGCCACCCGGGCAGACACATGGGCCTGCCCCTACGAATAAGGTTCCGCCAAGCCAACCCATGCAAACTTTCTCACTTCTCACTTCTCACTTCCAAAGTGTACCGCCAGCCACACCGTCCCACTTTCCACCTCCAGAACCCGATGCTTCGTATGCGCTGGAATCAGAAGCGACTCTCCCCGGTGCAGCACGGTTTCATTTCCCTCAATCTCCAGTACCGCCTCCCCTTCGATCACCACGACCCATTCATCCTCTTCCTGATCGTAAAGGATCGGTTCGATATCGTCTGAGCTGACGATGCGTAGAATGCGAGCGTTGGGGTGGTCGAGGAGGGTGGTGAAGGTTTCACCGGAGGCGGGGAAGGTGTCGGGGTAGAGGTTGGGCATATTAAAAACTCATATTCATCGCGTCGATATCATCCCAGCCAAGCCCTTTTTTCTTGTGCTTCTCCCGCTGCCTCAAAATATGTTCGATATACCGTGCGAAAAAATCAGTTTCGATGTTGACGCGGGTGCCGACCTTGTATTCTTGGAACAGGGTGTTTTGGATAGTGTGGGGGATGATGGTGAGGCGGAAATCCTCGTCGCCCACTTCGTTGACGGTCAGGGAGACGCCGTCGACGGTGATGGAGCCTTTGGGAATGACGTATGCCAGGCAGTGTTCGGGGATGCGGATGCGATAATCGGTGCCGTTGGTGCGGGGGGTGATGGCGATGATCTCCCCCATGCAGTCGACGTGTCCCTGGACGATGTGCCCTTCGAAGCGCTCCCCCATCTGCATCGCCGGCTCGATGTGGACGCGACCGCTCAGGCGGCTTTCGTCGATCACGGCGCGGGTCTCATCCGCCAACTCGACATCGAAGCCGTCGGGGTGGAGTGCCGTGACGGTGAGACAGACACCGTTGACCGCTACGCTGTCCCCGATTGCGGGGCGGTAGTCGGCTCGGAGGGTAAGGGTGTGGTTGGCGTAGCGTTTGACCGTCGCCATTTCGCGGATCAGGCCGGTAAACATGGCGATACTCCGTATCGAGTGGGTAGTGGGTAGTGGGTAGTAGGTAGAAATGAGACGGTGTACTGCATAAAATCCTCTGTTTTGGATATAATTTCGCAAATTATAGCATAATGGATGGGAAAGGAGTATAGTGAAGTGTGGCATCTACCCACTACCCACTACGTACTACCCACTCCAAACGGAGTTTGGTTATGGAAGAGTTTGATGTAATTGTCATCGGCGGAGGTCATGCGGGGATCGAAGCATCGCTGGCGGCAGCACGGATGGGGGTGCGGACGTTGTTGATCACGATGCTCGTTGAGCAGATTGGTGCGAGCAGTTGCAATCCAGCGATTGGTGGGCTGGCCAAAGGGCATCTGGTCAAAGAAGTGGATGCCCTTGGTGGAGAGATGGGACGGATCACCGATGCGGCGGGGTTGCAGTTTCGACTGCTCAACTCCTCCAAGGGGCCTGCCGTGCGGGGATCACGGGCTCAGATCGATATGGATCGTTATCGGATCGTCGCTCGGGAGGTGATCCTCAATACCCCCAATTTGGAGGTGAAGCAGGAGATCGTTACCGGTTTGCAGATGGAGGAGGGGATTGTCACCGGTGTCACCACTCAGCTGGGCGATGTCTATGGTGCCAAACGGGTCATCATTACGGCAGGGACATTCCTCGGGGGCAAAGTGCATATCGGTGAACAGCAGCATGCCGCCGGACGGCAGGGGGAGTTTGCCTCGATCGAACTAGCGGAGTATCTGCGCTCCCTTGGCCTCGAGATTGGGCGGCTCAAGACGGGGACGTGCGCCCGGATTGCCGGGGAGAGTATCGACTTTTCGGTGATGGAGGAGCAGGGGGGAGATGGGGAGCCGATCCCCTTTTCGTTTCGTACCGACCGGGAGGATTTTTCTCCTGATCAGATGCCCTGTTATGTCACATACACCAACGAAACCACCCACAATATCATCGAGAGCAATTTTCACCGCGCCCCCCTTTTCAGCGGTCAGATCGAAGGGGTGGGGCCCCGGTATTGTCCGAGCATTGAGGATAAGATCGACCGGTTTCGGGATCGTCCCCGGCATCAAATCTTCGTCGAGCCTCAGACACGCGAAGCGACCGAATACTACCTCAATGGAATGAGTACCTCCCTGCCTACCGATGTGCAGCTGGCGATGATCCGCTCTGTTCCCGGACTTGAGAACGCCAAAATCGTCCGTTACGGCTACGCCATCGAATACGACTACATCCAGCCCACCGAGCTGCGCCACACGCTCGAGACCAAGACCATTCCCCACCTCTACTGGGCAGGGCAGGTCAACGGAACCACCGGCTACGAAGAGGCAGCGGCTCAGGGGCTTATGGCCGGGATCAATGCTGCCCGTTCGGTTCAGGGTAAGGAGCCCTTTGTCCTCGGGCGGGATGAAGCCTATATCGGTGTGCTGATCGACGATCTTGTGACCAAAGGGACTCAGGAGCCCTACCGGATGTTTACCTCCCGCGCCGAGTACCGCCTGCTGCTGAGGGAAGACAATGCTGACTTGCGACTGAGCCATTATGGAGAGGAACTTGGTTTGCTCGATTCGGATATCGCGGAGAAGGTGGAAGTAAAAAAAGCAGCCATAGACGAAGCCCTGACGTGGCTGCGTGAACACCACGCCACCCCCACCAAAACCTTCCTCGAGCAACTTGCCGCCATCGGCCACGAAAAAATCAACGACAAAACGGCCTGGATTGATGCGATCGGCCGGGGGGATTGGACGCAAGAGCAGCTTGTGACGGTTTTGCCGGAATGTGCCCGCTACGATGCGGGTGTTCTCGAGCAGGTACTCATCGAAGCCAAATATCACCGTTATATCGAAAAACAACAGCTTCAGATCGACCGCATGCATGAGATGATGCGGATCAAGATCCCGGAGGGGTTTGATTTTGCGACGGTGCAGGGGTTGAGCAACGAGATCGTCGAAAAACTTCAGAAAGCCACCCCTCCCACGCTCCAGAGTGCTTCGCAAATCAGCGGGATTACCCCGGCAGCTTTGGAGATTCTTCATGTTTATATCAAGATGAAACAAAGGGTATAAGAAACTTTCGTATTTGACTGGCTTATATGCTGAATTATTTCAGGATAAGATTAGACGATTTATTGTAACTTTTTGCTACATATATCGTCAAAAAAAAGGCAATTTCTCTCTGCATGACCCACATCAATACCCTTTAAATTAAATCGTCCTATAATATTGCGTTTAAAACTCTACAAAAGGATGACTATGAGCGAACGAAGAGATTTCTTCGGCAAGGCTCTCGGCGCGTTTGCCGGTCTGGGTGCCCTCGGGGCGCTCTATGCCGCCAAGCGCACCTGGGATCCCTTGCCCAGCGTAAAGGCAGGTGGGTTTACCACCATTGATGTGAGTGCAGCCCAAGAGAATGTACTCAATACGGAGATGTGGCGAGGGAAGCCGATCTTTGTCCTCAAACTGGGCAAAAATGCCAAACCCGCCTCCGCGCCCAACGGGAACGATGCCAATGCCTACGACGACAAGCGTCTGATTGAGATCGGTGGCAGCAAATACCTCGTGGCCATCGGTCTGTGTACCCACCTCGGATGTATCCCCGCGTACTTTGGTGACGAGAACAAGTTCAAATGTGCGTGCCACGGTGGAGAATTCAGCGCCGCCGGTGAAGTGCTCAAGTCGCCACCGCCAAGTCCGCTGGTGATCCCCCCATTCAAGATTGACGGCAACAAACTTGTGCTCGGCGAAGAAGGCCCGGAGTACAAGAAAATGAAAGCCGACGGCTTAGTGGCATAAGGAGCGAGCATGGCACATTTTGATAAAGCATTCCCATTTAGCAACAAATGGATGGATCAACGTCTCGGGGTCAACACCCTCGAAAAAGTCCTCTCTACGGAGTATTGGATTCCTAAAAATATCAACTTCCTCTGGGCGATGGGGATGGTTCTCGCCGCCACGTTTGGTATGCTGGTACTCAGCGGTATCTTCCTGCTGATGTACTACATCCCCGACACAGGCAAAGCGTTTGATGCGGTCAACTACACCATCATGTCCCAAGTGGGCTATGGATGGCTTTGGCGCCATATCCACGGTGTGGGTGCCTCAGTCGTTTTCCTGATTATCTACATTCACATGTTTACCGGTATCTATTATGGTTCATACAAAAAAGGGCGCGAACTGATTTGGCTCAGCGGGATGCTTCTGTTTGTAAGTTTCTCTGCTGAGGCTTTTTCAGGCTACATGCTCCCTTGGGGTCAGATGAGTTACTGGGCTGGGATGGTTATCACCAACCTGTTCTCTCTTGGTTCCCTCCATTTTGACGGTTTGGTTGAGTGGATTCGTGGTGGATATGTCCCGGGACAGGCGTACCTCGGTCGCTTCTTCATGCTGCACGTCCTGTTGATGCCGTTGATTATCATGGCACTCATCGTCTTGCACTTCGGTACCCTCCGACTCCCCCACGTCAATAACCAAGATGGCGAAGAAGTCGACTTCGAAGAGTCCGCTGCCCTTTGGAAAGCCGGACGTAAAAAAGAGTCCAAAGTTATCCCCTTTGTCCCCGTCTTCCTTAGTAAAGACGTGTTCGTCATGGGGATCTATTTTATCCTCTTCTTCTATCTCGTATTCTACCACTTCGAGTTTGCGATGGATCCGGTCAACTTTGACCCGGCTGATCCGCTCAAGACGCCGACCCACATTTATCCTGAGTGGTATTTCCTCTGGAGCTATGAGATCCTCCGTCCGTTCTCCAAAAATGTCGGCTTGATGGCGTTTGGGTTTGCGCAGGTGATTTTCATGCTGCTGCCGTTCCTCGATCGCAGCCCCAATGTCGCACCGGCCAATCGTCGCCGTCCGTTCCGCTGCTGGTTCTGGATCTTGCTCGTCGATATGATCACGTTGACCATCATGGGGAAACTTCCTCCGACCGATCCTACGTTCGCCATGATTGGTAAGATTGCCGCCATTACGTTTATCGTCTTGTGGCTTATCCTGCCGTTCATTACCAAAATCGAAAAACTCGTAGGAGGTAAAAAATAATGAAAGAGCTTAAAATTCTCGCCGTTGTCGTGTTCTTCACGCTGATTACCTACTACGGTGTCGAGCCCTATGCTCACCACCAGATGCACAAAAAAGTCGATGCCAAGGGCAATGAAATCGTTTACGAATTCAAAGACTTCAAATACCCGGATCTCAAAGCCGTTGCCGCCAAAGGTGATGCTACAGCCGGCAAAGCGATGATCAGTGCCTGTACCGGATGTCACGGGATCGCATCTCAGAAGATGAAAGCTCCTATGGATGCTTCTGCCTCCGCAGGTGCTTACGGAGTCAATCCTCCCGATCTGAGCAACGCCGGTGCCGTCTTTGATGAGAAGTTCCTGATTCACTTTATCATGGATCCTGTTCATACTGCGATGGTGGCTCACAAATTCAAAGGGAACAAGCAATATCCGATGCCGGTCGTTGCTCCCGACGCACAGACCGCTGCCAACATCGTCGCGTATCTCAAGTCGATCGCTCCCAAAGAGATCACACCCAAGGAAGCCTTCGTCACCGCTTGCGGTCGCTGTCACGCAGATCGTTACGGCAAATGGACACAAATTGGTGATGTACCCAAAACTAAGCCCAACATTGTCACACATCAAGATCCCCAGATGCTGGCGTTCCAGGGTAAAGTGGCTGAGTATCAGGATCACCTCGCCAAGTACATGGGCAAGTTGCCGCCTGATCTGAGCATCATGATTCGTGCCCGCAGCGAAGAGTTCATGCAGAACTTCATCGAAAACCCCCAGTCTCAACTCCCCGGCACAGCGATGCCGCGTGTGGGTGTGAGCAAAGAAGGGTTTGAGAAGGTCATTGCTTACCTCGAAGAGACCGGAGACCCCTCCAAACCTAAGCGTGCCGCTGTCGGCCCATGGGTACTTGGATTCTTCTTTATCTTTACTCTGCTGGCATACCTGTGGAAACAGTCTCAATGGAAAGACCTCCACTAATTTTTCGCGGTATTTTGCCGCATCTTTGAGGGAGTGGGCTCAGTCATGTACTGGGCGTACACTCCTTCGCCACAACCCTCAAACCTACGACAAACTACCACAAAAACATGATGCAAACAATCATTTCTAACTTCTAATTTCTAACTTTCACCCCCTCCTAAGTCAAAAATTTATATACTCAAGTTTCATTTAACAAGATTCAGACAAGGAATAAATTTGAAAAGGCTCATTTTGGCTTCTATGTTGGTGGCATTGCCGTTATTGGGGGCGCTGCCTCCTTCTTTGTATCGCAAGGCTCAGAATCGGAGTTCGGATGTGTTGACGATCGAGGTCAAGAAGGTGCTGACCTATCGTTACCGTCATAATCGTCTCTATGTCAAAGCACGTGCCAAAGTGCTCTCTGTGCAGCGTTCATCCCGTTGGATGCGTAGAGGCAGCTGGATTACGATCCGGTACCGGACATTTCGCCGGTTACCCCGTGGGACATTCGGTGCAGCTCCGATACCGGTTTTACAAAAGGGACACAAGTATCGTGCCTACCTCAAGCGACAACGGCACAGCTGGTATTACACGCCTGCTGCAGGGGCACGCAGCTTTAAAACACTACACAAAAAGGTACGATTTTGAAAAACACACAAACCGCAGTTGCGTTATCACTTTTGGTGGCATTGAGTTCATCACTTTTTGCGAAACCGGTCAGCCTCGAGGACGCACAAAACGTAGCCATCAACTGGATGACCGCTCGTACAGGTAAACATTTTACCGTCAAGAAAATGCCACTGGCATCCAGTGCTATAGGGGACAACAATGAAACAGCTCATGCGTATCGTATCATTGAGCTGGAACCAAAAGGCTGGGTGATTGTCTCGGCAGATGACATAGCCAATCCCATCATTGGATTCGGCCAATCTCCGATCCACACCCATAATCTCCCACCGGAGTTTGCACACTGGATGGCGGGGATAGATAAACAGATTCAAACTGCTGTGCTCGCGGCGAGTGATCCTGAGAGTGCAAAATTTGGAACTGCTTCTCCTTCCCAATCGCAGTGGGCACGCCTGAAGAAAAAGCCAGTTAATACTGCCTTGAGCTCATCAACCGGATTGTCAGCCTTTCCTTATACCGTCAAGCCGCTGTTGTGGTTGGGAGGCTCAGAAGCAACAGGAATTCAATGGAGTCAAGGGGAATACTACAATGCCAAATGCCCCGTTGATCCCAAGAGCTCGGAGGCTGGACGAGCCCTGACCGGATGCGTTGCGACAGCCATGGGGCAAGTGATGCGCTATTACAAGAAACCGGTTGTTGGCACAGGATCGTTTGGATATTCCACTTCAGATCCGACAAAGTATCAGCATGACTACGGTTATCTGTTTGCTGATTTCGGCTCCACAAACTACGATTGGGACAACATGCCAACCAAATTGACGGCAGCATCAACTGAAGTGCAAGTCGCTGCGGTCTCAACGCTTTTGTACCATGCCGGTGTTTCGGTCGGAATGGATTATGGTTACGGTCTGGGTGCCGACGGTAGTCAAGATAAAGGTTCGCTATCCTCCTATCATGATCCCCAGGGAGGGCCGGCAGCAGATACCGCCTTGAAAAAATATTTCGGATTTACGGTCAAAGCAGAACATGGAAGTGACTATACTTATGCGGAATGGAAGACAAAGATAAAAACGTCACTCAATGATGGAAATCCAGTTCTATATGGGGGGCTAAACAGCGCGGGTACTTCTGGCCATGCATTTGTCCTGGATGGCTATGCGGCAGGGAACGGTGATGACTATTTCCACTTCAACTGGGGTTGGGGTGGTGAAGCCAACGGGCAATTCACCCTTTTGAATTTGACTCCGAATGGAGATGATTACAGTTATGACCAGCGAGCAATATTTTTCGGCGAAACCGATGGATTAAATAATGGTGGCGGTACCGGCGGCGGCTGTACCTACAACCCACAGAATAAAGGCTTCGACCTCATGCTGATCCTGATGTTGCTGATGGCGGGTGCATACCCTCTGAGCCGAAAATACCTTCGACAGGTTTGATGCGCAGTCACGATTCTTCTTTGTATTGGCAACTCGGAGCGGCATTTTTGCTGGCTCCGGTTTGCTGCATTTTCTCTGTTTGCGTTTTTCATCTCCCCCTAGAGCATCCACTGTGGCTGTTCAGTGATCCTTATGCTTTTTTGATGCTGGTTCTTTTCTACCCGATGGTGGAGGAGTTATCGTTTCGGGGGGTGATCCAGGGGGCGCTGGCTCTGAAATTCTCTAATCGCCTCTACGGGGGATTTCTTTCGGCGGCGAATCTTGTGACGTCCCTTCTGTTTGTCGCGATCCATTTCGTTCATCATCCTCCCCTCTGGGCGATGGCAGTTTTTGTCCCCTCATTGATTTTCGGATATTTTCGGGATCGTTTTGGCGGGGTGGTTCCGAGTATTGTGCTGCATGCGTTTTACAACGGAGTCTTTTACAGTACGATGGGGCACGCTTAACTTGACGAACACTTGACATATATCACCCCCTTTTTATCTACTTTGCGGTACGCTTTCCAAAACAATTGATACAGGAGTCCTAATGCTCATAGATGGACATGGCCGCGAAGTAAATTATCTACGCGTTTCGGTGACGGAGCGATGCAATTTCCGTTGCCAGTACTGCATGCCGGACAAACCCTTCAGCTGGGTGCCGCAGGAGAATCTTCTGTCATTCGAAGATCTGTTTGCTTTTATCAAAGCGGCGATTGATCAGGGGATCACCAAGATCCGCCTTACCGGGGGAGAGCCGCTCCTGCGGGCAGATCTCGATCGTTTCATTCAGATGATTCATGATTACGCTCCGGACATTGATTTGGCGCTGACCACCAACGGTTACCTGCTTCCCGATGTCGCCCAGAAGCTGGCCGATGCCGGGCTCAAGCGTCTCAACATTTCACTCGATACCCTCAAACCCGCCGTTGCTGCCCAGATTGCCCAGAAGAATGTGCTGGGCAAAGTCCTCGAAGGGATTGATGCAGCGCTCGCCGCCGGTCTGAAAATCAAGATCAATATGGTTCCTCTCAAAGGGATCAACGACCATGAGATCATCGACGTAATGGAATATGCCAAAGCCCGGGGTATTGAGATTCGTTTCATCGAATACATGGAAAACGCCCTCGCCAAAGACGGACTCAAAGGGTTACTTGGCAAAGAGATTCTTGAAAAAGTCAAAGAGAAGTATTCTATCAAGAAGATTGGTCGTTCCGGAAGCAGCCCATCGTTTGCCTATGAACTGGAAGACGGCTACCGCTTTGGTTTGATTGACCCGCATAAACACGATTTCTGCGAAACATGCAACCGTATCCGCCTCACCGCCGAAGGGCATTTGATCCCCTGCCTCTATTTTGACGAGGCGATGAGCATCAAAGACTCGGTCGAAGCCGGAGACATCGATGGAGCCGTCGCCACCCTCAAAACCGTCCTCGCCGACAAGCCCAAAGAGAACCGTTGGAGTGATGAGGAGAGTGAGACCTCTAGCCGGGCGTTTTATGAGACAGGCGGATAAGGGTGAGAAGTGAGAAATTAGAAATTAGAAATTATAGAAGCATTGCACAGCAATGCAAACCAAAACTATTCACTATTCACTATTCACTATTCACTGTAGAACAAAAGGTCTCCTTTTGTTCTACTTGACCGAACATTTCTTCTCCATCCAAGGTGAGGGCAAATACGCCGGTACACCGTCCTATTTTCTCCGTACCGGCGGGTGTAATCTCAGCTGCCCGGGATTTGGAGCTGCCTATGAAGTGGATGGGGAAGTGCGCCGGGGGTGTGATACCTATTTTGCCGTGGATGGATCGTATGCCAAAAGCTGGATCAAGGTGGAGGAGAGTGCTCCTCTCATTGAAAAGCTTCGGAAAGAGTTTGAGATCATCGGTTACCTCCCCGATGTGGTGATTACCGGCGGGGAGCCGTTGCTGTACCATGCGGATCGCGCCTTCTATGAGACAGTGGCGTGGCTGGTGGAGCAGGGGGCACGGGTGTCGTTTGAGACTAACGGGACGGTGGAGGTGGATTTCGAAGCGTACCCTGTCTATCGCCGCTGCACGTTTGCTCTTTCGGTCAAACTTTCCAACAGCGGGGAATCTGAGAACAAGCGTGTTGCCCCCCGGGCATTGCAGGTAATTGCTAACGAGGGAGCCGAGAGTTTCCTGAAGTTCACCCTTTCCCACGATTTGATCGAAACCACAGCACTCGCAGAGATCGAGGCGATCCGGGCACTCCTCCCCGAGACCCCCATCTACTGTATGCCCGTCGGTGAGAGCCGCGATACCATCTGGCGCAATGACCGAGCCGTGTTTGCCTTTTGCATGGCGCACAACTTCCATTATAGTGACCGGCTTCATATTCGGGTGTTTGATACGACGCAGGGAGTGTAAGAGAATTAGAAGTTAGAAAGTAGAAATTAGAAATTAGAAATTTGGGATTGGTGATTGGGGCGCGTAGGGTGCGCAATTGCGAACCTTCCAACGATATTTTTCCGGAAGCGGAGACTTCAGTCCCGCCCAAAAAGGTTAAACAACATAGCAACCTCAAGGTGAGGCTGAAGCCTTCACTTCCAGACAAATCGCGTTGCAATTTTGGTGTGCAATTGCACACCCTACGCGTGATATTTAAATATTGAGACCTCAAATCGAGGCTCTTGCATGAATTTTAGGTATAATGATACAAAAAAGAACCACACATGATCATCCGCAAACTCTTCAAATTTGAAAACGCCCACATCGTCCGCAATTGTTCGACCCGTCGGTGCAGTGAAAACCTCCATGGCCACTCCTACAAGGTTGAAGTACTGCTTGAGTCAAATTATCTCGATCATGGACAGATGGTCTATGATTTTGGATTGACCAAGCTGTATATCAAAGAACTCATCGACAGTTTCGATCATGGCATCACCCTCTGGAGTGGGGACGATCCGGAGTATCGTGCCGCCATGAAGCGTTTTTCCAAACGCTGGGTGGAATTGCCGGTGAGTCCTTCGGCGGAACAGTTCAGTCGGGTGATCTTCCGGATGGTCGAGCAGGTGCTGACGTGTTCGCCGATGCACAACGGAGAGCGCAATGTTCAGCTTCACAGTATCATTGTCCATGAGACGGAAACCGGTTATGCTCAGGGGTTCCGTGATGATGCGCATAATCCTGACATGGGTGCGATCCCGCTCGAGGCGATCCACTTTTCCGAGCAGGTGACCCGGGAGTGGAGTGATCCTGAACTCTGGACAAAACTCTTGACCGGAGCTCCTCTCATCCTTCCACAAAAGGTTTAACTTCCCCTTTTCAGGTTGCACGGAGCACTATAAACTGGTTAACCCTTTCTAATTCTATTGCGTTATAATACTCCCATCTCAACTTAAAAGGTACTCTATGAAAAAAGTGACACTTCTCTCCATCATGACAGCTACGCTCTTATTGACCGGATGCAACAACTCAACCGCCAAAGACGCTGCGGCCAAAGCCAGCGAAGCGACCACCAATGCTATTGATACCGCCAAGGCCAAAGCAACCGAGGCAATGGATGCGGCCAAAGCCAAAGCAGCGGAAACGGCCGAAGCGGCCAAGGCCAAGGCGGCCGAAGCCGTCGAAGCCGCCAAAGCCAAAGCCGATGAAGCTGCTGCCGCTGCCAAGGCTAAAGCGGATGAGCTCGCCAAAGCTGCCGAAGCCAAAGCCGCCGAAGCAGCGGCTGCGGCCAAAGAGAAAGCGGCTGCCGCTGCCGAAGCAGCAAAAGCCAAGGCCGAAGAAGCTGCGGCTGCCGTGAAAGAGAAAGCCGCTGAGGCGGTCGAAACGGCCAAAGCCAAAGCGACTGAAGCAGCAGAGGCCACCAAAGAAAAAGCCACAGAAGCGGTCGAAGCGACCAAAGCAAAGATCGCTGAAGCGACGGCTCCTGCGGCGGACAATGCACAGGGCAAAGCTCTCTACGCCAAATGCGCCGGATGCCACGGAGCTGATGGACACACCAAAGCCCTGGGGCAATCCGACCCGATCGCGGGCAAACCTGCCGCTGAGGTCACAGCCGATCTTCAGGGGTACAAAGCAGGCACTCTGAACAAGCATACCATGGGCAGTGTGATGAAAGGGCAGGCCGCTTCTCTGAGCGATGCCGATATCCAGGCACTCTCTGCTTACATCTCCGCGCTCAAATAGCGTTACCACAAATCGGAGGAATTTCCTCCGATTATTAATCCCTTCTTAACCTGTTACTTTATTCCACTTTTTTTAATAAATATGTTATTTTGATGATACAAATCAATAATACCTATGTAATCCCTCGTTATAATTTAGCGCATCCCTAAAACATACAGGAGGTTACAATGGGAATGAATCGACGAGATTTTCTAAAAAGTTCGGCGGCAGTCGCAGCGGCTGGAGCAGTGGGTATTACGGTACCCGCTGAGATCCAGGCTGCAGCAGCCAAAGGTGAAGAAGGCTGGCGCTGGGACAAAGCGGCCTGCCGATTCTGTGGAACCGGGTGTGGGATCATGCTCGCAACCAAAGGTGGGCGTATCGTCGCAGTCAAAGGTGACCCTGCTGCTCCGGTCAACCGTGGTTTGAACTGTATCAAAGGATACTTCAACGCCAAGATCATGTACGGGGCAGACCGTCTCAAGACGCCGTTGCTGCGGATGAACGACAAAGGCGAGTTCGATAAAAAAGGTAAGTTCAGACCTGTATCATGGAAGCGTGCGTTCGATGAAATGGAAAAGAACATCAAAAAAGCACTCAAAGCCAGCGGTCCTGAAGGGGTAGCGGTCTTCGCATCCGGTCAGTACACCGTCATGGAAGGGTATGCAGCGCAGAAGATGATGAAAGGCGGTTTCCGCTCCAACGCCATCGACCCCAACGCCCGTCACTGTATGGCATCCGCCGTTGTCGGCTTCTATCAAACGTTTGGTATTGATGAGCCGTCCGGATGCTACGATGACATCGAGTTGACCGACACCGTCGTCAGCTGGGGATCCAACATGGCAGAGATGCACCCGATCCTCTGGTCACGCGTCACCGACCGCAAACTGACCGACCCTGAGCGTGTCAAAGTCGTCAATATCACGACCTACCGCACCCGGAGCTCCGACCTCGCTGACTTCGAGATCATCTTCACCCCGCAGACCGACCTGGCACTGTGGAACTACATCGCCCGTGAAATCGTCATGCGTGATGAGAAAGAGAAGATCATCGACTGGGAGTTTGTCAAGAAGCACATGGTCTTCGCTGTCGGTCCTGTCAACATCGGTTATGGTATGCGCCGTAAGGGTGAAAAATCACTCAAAGAGGGCAAATACACCGCCAAAGAGATGGAGACGATCAACCACGAGATGGAGAAAAAAGTCTCTGCCACCGAAGCACCCGCACTCGCACCGTATGGTTACAAAGAGGGCGACGTGATGAAAAACACCGGTGGTACCCTCAAGCACTGGGAAATCAGTTTCGACGAGTACAAGAAATCGCTTGAGCCTTTCACGCTTGATTATGTTGCCAAAATCGCCAAGGGAGATCCCAACGAAGACATTGAAGCGTTTAAAAAGAAGCTCCAGATGCTTGCGGAACTCTACATCGAGAAAGGGCGCAAAGTCGTCTCCTTCTGGACCATGGGAATGAACCAGCACACCCGTGGAACCTGGGTCAACACCCTCAGCTACAACGTCCACTTCATGCTCAACAAGCAAGCCAAGCCCGGCTCAGGAGCCTTCTCGCTCACCGGTCAGCCTTCCGCTTGTGGTACGGCACGTGAAGTCGGTACCTTCTGTCACCGCCTGCCAGCAGACTTGATGGTCAAAAACCCCAAGCACCGTGCGATTACTGAGAAAAAATGGCACATCCCTGCCGGAACCCTCAACGGTGTCGGTAAGCAGCACATCATGGCGATCCACCGTGGTATCGAAGATGGTTTGGTCAAATTTGCCTGGGTCAACGTCTGTAACGCCTACCAGGACAGTGCGAGTGCCAACCACTGGATCAAAGCGGCACGCGAGATGGACAACTTCATCGTCACATCCGACGGCTATCCCGGTATTTCTGCCAAGGTCTCTGACCTCGTCCTTCCTTCGGCTATGATCTATGAGAAGTGGGGTGCCTACGGTAACGCAGAGCGTCGTACCCAGCATTGGCGCCAGCAAGTTCTCCCGGTCGGTGATGCGATGAGCGACACCTGGCAGTGGGTTGAGCTTTCCAAGCGCTTCACCGTCAAAGACCTCTGGGGCGAGTACGCTCCGAGCGGCCCACGCAAGAAGGCCCTCCCCAACGTCATCGAAGCGGCCAAGAAGATGGGCTACAAAGAGGATACGACGATGTTCGAAATCCTCTTCGCCAATGAGCGTGCCAAAGCTTATAAAATTGACATGAACAGCTTCCCACAAAAAGGATACGATAACTCTGAGTGTAACGGCGACTCCCGTAACGTCAAGGGAAGTGATGGCAAGGTCTTCAAGGGCTACGGCTTCATGATCCATCAGTATCTCTTCGAAGAGTATGCCAGCTTCGGACGCGGACACGGACACGACCTGGCGGACTTCGTCACATACCACAAAGTTCGTGGACTCAAGTGGCCGGTTGTCAACGGCAAAGAGACCCAGTGGCGCTTCAACTGTAAGTACGATCCGTACGCAGCCAAAGCCAATCCCGGTGGGGACTTCGCCTTCTATGGCCCGTTGGCCAAAGCGCTGATGCAGGGTGACCTCAAAGGGGTCAAAGACAAGAAGAAAAAACCGCTTCCCAACAAAGCGAAGATCTATGCCCGTCCGTACATGGATCCCCCAGAGAAGCCGGATGCCAACTACGACACCTGGCTCTGTACCGGTCGTGTCCTTGAGCACTGGCACAGTGGTACAATGACCATGCGTGTCCCTGAGCTCTTCCGTGCGGTACCTGAGGCTCTCTGCTACATGCACCCCAAAGATGCCAAAGCCAAGGGTGTCAAGCGTGGCGACCTCGTGTGGGTCGAATCTCGCCGTGGCAAAGTCAAAGCCCGTGTCGAAACCCATGGACGTAACCGTCCGTCACAAGGTCTGGTCTTCGTCCCCTGGTTTGATGAGAAAGTCTTCATCAACAAAGTGTGCCTCGATGCAACCTGCCCAATGTCCAAGCAGACCGACTACAAAAAGTGTGCGGTTAAAGTGACCAAGGCATAAACGATACTGTGAAAAAGGAAGAGACAATGAGCACCCAGAAGAAGCCTGAGATCACGGCGCGACGACGGTTTTTTACCGATACGGCGCACCATGCAGGTCTGGGTCTGCTCGGCGGACTGTTGTGGGCGGGATATGCAGACAAGGCACGCTCGAGTGTGCTGACGCTGCGTCCGCCTGCCGCGCTCCCCGAAGCCGACTTTTTGCGTACGTGCATCAAGTGTGGTCTCTGCGCCGAAGCGTGCCGCAATCGCGACAGCAACATTGACAAAGAGACCGGCAAGCCTCGTCCCGAGACACTCAAGATGGCCAAGGCCGATACCGATGGCGTGACCGTCGGTACACCGTACTTCGTCGCCCGCGATGTCCCGTGCTACATGTGCGACGACATCCCGTGTGTACCGGCATGCCCGACGGGTGCGCTGGATGAAGCGTCGGTGACCAACGGCGAGGGTGAACTGGACTTCCGGAAAATGGATATGGGATTGGCCGTCGTCGACACCAACTCCTGCATCGCGTTCTGGGGGCTCCAGTGTGACCTGTGCTATCGCGCTTGTCCTCTGATGGATGAAGCGATCAAGTTGCATTACACCCGCAACTCCCGGACAGGCAAACATGCCTTCCTCGAGCCGATCGTGGACATGAATGTCTGCACCGGATGTGGTCTGTGTGAAAAGGCGTGTCCGACCGAAAAAGCGGCGATCTTTGTCCTCCCCCGTGAAGTGGCACTGGGACGACCCGGCGCCCACTACGTCAAAGGGTGGGACAAAAAAGATCAGCAGCGGGTCGGTGAGCGTAAGATGGAGAATATCACGACGCACGATAAGCGGAGTGAGAAAAAAGCGGCCGACTATCTCAACGACGGAGTGAGCTATGAGTAACATGAAATACCTCATCCTCCGCCGGATCACACAGATCGGTCTGCTGGTACTCTATTTCGGTGCCCACGCTTACGGATGGAAAATGCTCTCCGGGACGATCTCGAGCTCTTCGGTGCTCGGAACCATTCCGCTGAGCGATCCGTTTGCCGTGTTGCAGATGCTCGCTGCCGGAGCCTCTTTGGGGCTCGATGTCATCGTCGGGGCGATCATCATCACTCTGTTTTACGGCATCATCGGCGGTCGGGCGTTTTGCAGCTGGGTATGCCCGGTCAACATGGTCACCGATGCCGCCGCCTGGGTGCGACGCAAGATGCTCATCGACAAGATCGAGCGCAAAGTCTGGGTAACGCGCAACGCGCGGTATTACATGATCGCGATCGCACTGGTGGTCTCGGCTGTGGCCGGGTTTGCCGCCTTTGAGATCGTCTCGCCCATCACCATCTTCAACCGGGGTGTCATCTTCGGTTTTGGTGCAGGGGCAGGATTGCTCGTGGCGATCTTCCTTCTGGATCTGTTTGTATTGAAAAACGCATGGTGCGGACATTTGTGTCCGCTGGGTGGTGTCCACTCCCTGTTGGGCAAATATGCCCTGCTGAGTGTCAAGCACAACAGCGACAATTGCACCCTCTGCATGAAATGCAAGGATGTCTGTCCGGAGGTGCAAGTGCTCAACATGATCGGCAAGCGCAGTGAGCGGGTCGTGCAACCGGAGTGCACCAATTGCGGACGCTGCATCGACGTATGCGACGACGACGCGCTGGGATTTGATATCCTGGCACTTGGAAACAAAAAATAAACAAGGAGTAGAAATGCTAAAACACAGTTTGATGGCGATGGCAGCATTGGGGCTGATCACACTCTCTGCCGCTGCCGGTAATAAAGTGGTCGATATCAACGCGAAAGTTCAAAACAGCGCGCGGGTAGCCAAGGAGGATCTCGGTGCCAAAAAAGTGGTGACCGAGGAGGAACTGGGATTGCGCAAGACCAATCTCTATAAAGAAGCCGCTGATACCACGGGTGTCCAGGGGAAATTTGATCGCCCGGCTCCGGGCAAAGCGACCCGATTTGAGCGTGCATTTGTCAATGCACCGCCAATGATCCCACACAGTGTAGACGGTTTGTTGCCGATCACCAAGGCTAACAACGCATGCCTGGGATGCCATATGCCCGCCGTTGCCAAAGGAGTAGGTGCTACACCGATCCCTCCTTCTCACTTCACGGATTTCCGTCCGACAACCGTTATGAAAGACGGTCAAGAAGTTAAAGGCGGGAAAGTCGTTGGTTTGGCCAAAGGTGATATTGGAAATGTCAGTGATATCAAGTTGGCCAAAGCGAAAAAGCTTAAGCATCTCTATCAAGGACGCTACAACTGCTCACAGTGCCATGCACCGCAGGCCAACATTGATGCTGCCGTGGGCAACACCTTCCAGCCGGACTTCGGAAAAGACGGTGCCCTCAAAACCAAGTCGAACCTCATCGATGTGATGAACGCAGGGGTTCAGTAAGTGGCATCGCGACGCGAATTTTTTCGCTCGCTTGCCCAGCCCCTCGGGGCGATTCAGGAGACCGAAGCATCCCCAGCATCCCTGCTGTCGCTTCGTCCCCCTTATGGGCAGGATGAATCTCTTTTTCAGAGTGAGTGTGTGACGTGCGAATCGCATGCATGTGTCACTTCCTGTGAAGAACAGATCATCGTCCTCGATGAAACGGGCATCCCGACACTTGACTTTTCCAAAAACGGCTGCACGTGGTGCGAAGCGTGTGCCGAGGCGTGTGAAGCCGATGTGTTGAGCATCGAGCGGAGTGGCGGACGCGAGTGGATCAACGCCATGTTCCGGATCGACACCGAAGCGTGCATTGCGCACCATCATGTGATCTGCTTTTCGTGCAAGGAGCCTTGCATGGAGGATGCGATCCTGTTCAACGGCATGTTCAACCCCGTCATCGATGAAGA
>WFSU01000139.1 GCA_015485845.1 Nitratifractor sp.
ACCTTCTGCAGCGCTCCATTCCCAATAATCTGCCCGACCCCTCACTGGATATCATTACGAGGGGGTTGAAAAATATCAAAAAAGAGCTTCCGAAGTTTCAGTCGATGTACATCCTGGATGGGAAAGGGGTGCAGGTGATCGACAGCTTCTCCGGCAAATCCTCTCAGCGCAAAGGGGAAGGTACCAACCGCAGTGCCCGTGCGTTTTACTACCGGGCTGCCCGTGAGAAGCGGTGTATCCTCACTAACCCCTACCCCTCCCGTGCCAGTAATGATTTGATCGTCACCGCGTCGTACCCGGTCTACGACGAGCAGAAGAATTTGCGGTACGTCGTGTGTGTCGATGTGGCGTTGCATGATGTGGTGGAGATCGCGCAGCCGACGTCGATGGAGTCGTTTTTTCATCGGACGACCAAGATCGCGTATGGATTGTTTTCCGCAGCACTCTTTTCGGTGGCTTTTTTGCTCTTTTTTCATGGGATGCTCAAAGTGATTTCCCACGGTGTCTCAATCCAAGAGCTTGAGATCAAGCAAATGTTTGAGGCAACGATCCTCATCACCCTCTCATTGGCGATCTTCGATCTGGTCAAGACGATCTTCGAAGAAGAGGTGCTTGGGCACCATCTCGGTCGGAGTAAAGATATCCACCGGACGATGATCCGCTTCCTTGGCTCGATCATCATCGCCCTTTCGATCGAGTCACTGATGCTGGTGTTTAAATTTGCCATCATGAGCCCGGACAAGATCAAGTATGCTGTACTGCTGATCGCGGGTGTAGCGATCCTCCTCTTTGGGTTGGCCTATTACCTCAAATCGACGGAGAGTCGGGAGCGTTCGGGGCGGGAGTGAATTTCTCCAGCCGATTGAGCTTGTAGCTCACCTTCCCTTCTGCAATCTCAATAACAGCATAAAAATTCCTCGTCTCCACGAGGTACACCCCATCCTCCTCTACCTCAAAATACTCTACCGGAAGCTTTTTCCCCAGCTCCAGCCATTCCTCGTCTTCGGTATAGGTGTTGCGGGGGATGGATAGATATTTAAAGGGATCGAGGGGCTTTTCAATCTCATAATAAAACGCCCCTTCGCGGACGCGGTGGAGGCTTGAGAGGGTCGCATCGACTCCGAGGGTATCGGCCAACAAGGCACCGAGGCTGCGGATGTAGGTGCCTTCGCTGACGGTGGCTTCGAAGTGGACGAAGGGGTGGTTGTAATTCAGTAGCTTAATTTCATGGATGGTGGAGGTGATAGTTTTTAAGTTGACCTCTTTCCCTTCACGTGCCAGCTGGTAGGCGCGTTTGCCGTCGATGCTCTTGGCGGAGAATTTAGGCGGGTAGTAGGTGAGTTCTCCTTCGAGGGTGCGCAGGGCGGATCGGATGGCCTCTTCATCTATCGACGGCACTTCGGTGATCCGATCGACCCGCTCGATGTCGAGGCTGGGGGAGTTGGCACCCAGCCAGAGGGTGGCACGGTAGGTTTTTGGGGTTTTATTTAGGTATTGAAAAAGTTTGGTGTACTGGCCGGTGGCGACGATGAGGCAGCCGGTGGCGAAGGGGTCGAGGGTGCCGGAGAAGCCTACCTTTTTGGTACCGTATTTGCGTTTAACGTACCCCATGTAGCCGTTGGAGGAGCGGAAGATCGGCTTGTGGACGACGAAGAGACGATTCATAAAAAATCCCCTTGGGATTTTTTATGAAGTGAATAGTGAATAGTGAATAGTGAATAGTTTTGGTATAACATTGTTAGACGGGTTGCACAAATGAACTCAATATCTCTCTTTTGCCGCCGCCGAAGTTGATAAGGAGTTTGTACTCTTTGCCCGATTTGTTGGCGGACTGGACGCGGCCGATGCCAAAAATCTTGTGTTTGACAAGATCCCCTTTTTTGTAGTCGGCGCTTTTGGTGACTTTCAGCGCAGCATCATGGATGAGACCGGCTTCACCGAGGAAGCGGCTTTTGTCGATCTGTTTGCGGCGTCCTTTGTAGAAGCGGCTGTCGACGTAGCAGAGGGTGAGGTGGGATTTGGCGCGGGTGATGGCGACGTATCCGAGGCGGCGCTCCTCCTCCATGTTGGTCGCATCGCCCAGCAGCGGGAAGAACTCCTCCTCCATCCCGATGACGTAGACGTGTTCAAATTCCAGCCCTTTGGCGGCATGGATGCTCATGATCGCGATGGCGTTGTCCTCGATCTGATCCTGGTCACTCTGGAGAGAGATGTCGTTGAGGAACTCATCGAGGGAGATATCGGGATTTTTGGTGATGGCATCGCGGAAATAGCCGTAGAATTCGTCGATGTTCATGATCCGCTCAAAGCCATCGACGGTGGCGGCGTAGTGGTCTTTGAGCCCGATGGTCTCTTCGAAAAGGGTGATGAGATTGTAGAGGGCTTTGTCGGCCTCTTCCTGCAGCAAATGGATTTTGTCGACCAGTTTTTTCAGTGCCGTGGCGATCCGTTTGCTGGCGATGGCGGTGAGCTCCTCGACGGTCGCCGTGGTGATGAGCTGGTAGATTGACCCCTTGCGCTCCCAGGCGGCGTGCTGGATCTTATCGAGGGAGGCCTTGCCGATGCCCCGCTTGGGCTTGTTGATGATTCGCAGGAAGGAGAAATCATCGTGGGGGTTGGAGAGGACGCGGAAATAGCTGATGATGTCCTTGATCTCGGCTCGCTCGTAGAAGCGGATGCCGCCGATGAGTTTGAAGCCCAACCCTTCGCGGGTGAACCCCTCCTCGAGGGAGCGGGAGAGGGCGTTGATCCGGTACAGTACAGCAATCTCATCGGGATGGGTGCCCTGCGCGAGGAGTTCCTTGATTTCGCGGGCGATGGTGCGGGCTTCGTGGGCTTCATCGAGGGAGTGCTGGAGCTGGACGGGCTTGCCTTCGCCCCGGTGGCTGACGAGCTTCTTACCCAGTCGGCTGCTGTTGTGCTCGATGAGGGCGTTGGCGGCCTGGAGGATCGCTTCGGTGGAGCGGTAGTTGGTCTCGAGTTTGATCACTTTGGTATCGGCGAAATGCTCGTGAAAGTCGAGGATGTTACGGATGTTGGCACCCCGCCAGCCGTAGATACTCTGGTCGTCGTCCCCGACCACACAGAGGTTGCTGTGTTCGCTGGCGAGGAGCTCGAGGAGCTTGTACTGGAGTTCGTTGGTGTCCTGATACTCGTCGACCATGATATAGCGGTAGCGGTTGGAGGTTTCGGCACGGAGCTTGGGGTCACCGGCGAGGATCTGGTAGGTGAGCATCAGCAGGTCGTCGAAGTCCACGAGGTTGTTCTCTTCGATGTTGGCTTGATAGGCTTCGTAGATGCGGGCGATCTTTTTGTAGTCGGGAAGTTCGGCTTTTTCGGTCACTTCTTTTGGGGTGAGGAGGGTGTTTTTGTATTTGCTGATTTCGTTGGCGATGAAGGAGAGGTTGAGGTCGATCTTGAACTCTTTGGCCAGCGTGCGGATGAGGCGTTTCTTGTCGTCGCTGTCAATGATGACGAAGCTGTTGGAACGACCAAGACGGTCGATGTGAAACTTCAGAAACAGCAACCCGAATTTGTGAAACGTCGCCAGGAGCGGTGGGTAGGCGCTGCGATCACCGATGAGGCGCAGGGCACGCTCCCGCATCTCGGCCGCGGCTTTGTTGGTAAAGGTGAGCGTGAGGGTGTTGGCCGGATCGATCCCCACTTCGCCGATGAGGTAGGCCAGACGGGTGGTGAGGGTCTTGGTCTTGCCGCTGCCGGCACCGGCGAGGATCAGTACCGGTCCGTCGATCTGAGTCGCCGCTTCCCGCTGCGCATCGTTGAGTTCATTCAGCATGCCCTGAAACTCCTTCCTTCGTTAAAAAGACTATTATATCGATAAATAGTTAAAAAACTGCAACAGCATTATGAAATTAAAATTTAAATAAATAAGTTGAACTTATGCCAA
>WFSU01000140.1 GCA_015485845.1 Nitratifractor sp.
CATTCTTGCCTCCTAGTGGTATTTGGAATACGCCCAAAGCTTAACATACAAGGGGGGGGGAAGTAGGGGGAAAAAGAAAAAAATGGGGAAATAGTTGCATCGGGTGTTTCAAAAAGCACCCGAGTGTTTTGGTAACAGAAGAATTAACACCCTTCAAACTGGATGGCCGGAGCAGCGATGGGTGCCGTAGGTGCGGTTGGTTCTTTTGATGCGTCCGCTGATATGGTGATATTCTGATCCTTGTTACCCACCGTGTGATTCATGTCTGCTACAGGGGTAGCCGGAACCTCCAGAGCCATGACCATTAGAGTCGTCAGTGCCGCTAAGCCGATAAGTTTTTTCATGGTTTCTCCTGGATTATGATTTGTATTAGTCTATCGTATGAAGTTAAACGGAGTGATAAAATTGGATCGTGAACTGCGCACCCGCTTTGACATTTTTCACGGAGATGCTGCCTTGATTGTGTTTCTCAATGATGGTTTTGCTCATGTAGAGGCCGATACCCGTCCCGGTACTGGCATGTTTGGTACTGAAATAGGGCTCAAAAACCTTCTCAATCGGTTCGATATGGATGCCTCCTGCATTATCAGTGATCGTGATGGTGGGATGTCCCTCCTTGACAAAAGCGTGCAGAACAATTTCCGGATCCTGTGTGCCACGTTCCTTGAAGACATCCTTGGCGTTGCTGACGAGATTGACCAGCGTCTGCGCCATTTCGTTGGGGTACCCCTCGAGGATAAAATCGGTATCGATGGTGGTCACAAGGTGGATATTGTTGTTTTTCAAAGCCGCACGCATTAACTTTTCCACCGTGGTGAAAAGGCGGGAGACCGGGTAGTGCTCCGGCACCCGGTCGGGGGCAAAAAATTCCCGAAAATCATCGATGGTTCCGGACATAAAAGCGATCTGTTCGTTGGCTTCGGTGATCTTGCGGCGGAACAGTTCATTGTCGAGCTTGCCCCGCTCCTGACGCAACTCGAGGTTGACAAGGATCGAAGAGAGCTGGGTAAGGGGCTGACGCCACTGATGGGCAATGTTGCCGATCATCTCTCCCATTCCGGCCAGTTTGCTTTGCTGGGTCATGAGCCGCTCTTGTTCGTTGAGCTCGTGCTCCTGCTTGAGCCGCTGTTCTACCTCTTGTTCGATCCGTTCGCCTAATTGGGCATTGACGGTCTCGAGGTAATTCTCCTTGGCTTCCCGCTCTTCCTGAATCTTCAAATCTTTTTTGTGCAGCAGGACAAAAAGCTGATAGAAAATGGCAAACAGGACAAAAAGCCCGAAAAGGGTGATGAAAAAATCCCGCTTGTGTTGATCGATGATATGGGAGATCGGGACTTTGAGGGAGATAAAGGCCCGCATCTGGCCGATCTTTTCTCCAAACCCTGCCTTGTTACCATACAGCCGGATCAGTCCGGTGGGTGCCCGATCCGGTGTGCTGTGGCAGCGCATGCAGGAGGCTTCGTTTTTGCCGAGAGGCAATGCCTGATAAAAGTATTGCTCCCCCCCCTCTTCGAGGATCGTCGAATAGCTTTTGAGCTTGCCGCTGCGAAACTGATGCAGTATTCCCGTCTCGAAACTATCAGCTTTGTTATGAGGATTTCGGGGGTTGGTTGCAGCCAGTTTGTACTGATACCCGGCATTATTGTCCTGGATATAATTGGTCAGGACATGACGGGCAATGTACGAAGCGGAGAGGAGTTTGGGATCAAAAAAATTCTTGTCCAGCTTCCCCTCTTTCTGCAGACGGTAGATGACGGGCTTCTGTACCGTTTCGATGTACGTACGCAGGGCATTAAATGAGGAGAGGACTGCCGTCACCTGTCGACGAGCCTCTTCGAGAACCAGGTGTTCGTAAAAACGGTAGAAGAGAAAACCCAGCACAAGGTAAAGCAGGGCAAAGATCAAAAAGATTTTTTTCGACGTACGCAAAAACACAATGATCCTTTATGAGGCAGCAAACGGAACAAACAAGTAGCCGATCCCGTACACACTCTGGATGCGTTCGGAGCCCACTTTCCTCCGCAAGTCTTTGATCAGGGACTTAATCGCCTCTTTGCTGTGGGGTTCGTAGCCCCAGAGATAGTCGGCGATTGTTTCGAAACTGACGGCGCAGTTCTCCTGTGCCACAAGGTATTCGAGCAGGCGGCTCTCCGTAGGGGTTAATGTCTGAGATTGCTTGTCGGTGTAGACGCATTTTTTACAGGGGCTGTAATAGCGATCGGCATCCAGTTCTACGGGGTGACGTTTGTGACGGGTCAGTTCCAGTGTGGCGTGTTCGAGGGCGGTGATGAGATGATCCCGGGTACTGGGCTTGGTAAGGTATTTGGTGATCTTGAGTTCGACGGCACGCCAGAGGTATTCCTGAGTCGAGTGGGCGGAGACGATGATGATGGGGATGTGCTGGTTGGTTTTTCGGATAGCCTGCACCGCTTCGAGGCCGTCGACATGGGGCATGGAGATATCCAGCATGAGCACATCGTAATGGTTGATAGCCATTTCATCGAGTACCGCCTGCCCGTCTTCTACGGCAACCACGTCCATGAAGAACAGTTCCAGTGTCTCCGTGACGTTGCGCCGGATCCCCGGCTCGTCTTCGGCGTAGAGGATCGTTTTATCCGTCAGGATACCGAGAAGGTCGCGCTCTTCCATGTGCCTGCCTTTGAAATGGGTAGGCTATTATACCATATCGGTCGGATCAGTATCCGCCCCGCTCCCGCATGCGCTTTTCGATCCGGTGTCCGAAGATCGAGAGACTGAATGTAATCGCAAAATAGATCAGCGCGACGATGATCCATGTCTCAAACGGACTGAAAGTGTTGGCGACGATCTCCCGTCCGACTTTGGTCAAATCAGTAATGGAGATGACCGAAACGAGCGAACTGTCTTTGACCAGCGCGATCACTTCGCCCACCAGGGCGGGGAGTGCCCGCTTGAGCGCCTGAGGCATAATAATGTAGCGCATGGTCGTCCAGCCGTTCATCCCGAGCGATTTGGCCGCTTCGTACTGGCCGGTATCGATCGACTGGATCGCACCCCGCAGAACTTCGGCGAGGTACGCTCCATAGAAGATCCCCAGCGAAATCACCCCGGCATAGAAGCGCGGAATGTCGAAGATGGTCGCCACGATAAAGTAAAAGATAAAGATCTGCACCAGCAGTGGTGTCCCGCGAATGACAGTGATGTACACTGTGGCGATGTCTTTGAGAAACTGGTAATCCGAAAGCTTCATGAAGGCGATCACTGTTCCGAGTATCAGGGAGAGCAAGGCGGCCAATGCCGAAATTTTGAGGGTGGTCAGGAGGCCATTGGTCAGCGGGCCGGCTGTCCAACTCTTTTTGCTGCCGAGAGTATCCCCTTCGTAGATTTTCTCCCCATTTTTGTACTTCAGTTTGTCGTAGCCGCTAATGTCGTATTGCTTGCTCTCCTCCGTCCCCTTGATCGTTACGGTGTGTCCGTCTATAGATATGATGCCGTCAAAAGGAGCCTCGATGGTGGTCTCCTGCTCGTAGGCAAAATATTTAGGGACGGAGTTCCACTTCCAGATGTAGTTCATACCGGAAGCGGCGACGAACAGGGCATAGCCCAGCCCGACGAAGAAGAGCAGTGCCACGATGTGGCCGACCGCTCGATTTTGCAAAAAGGGCGTATGTTTGCGGCTCATGCTTACTGTACGCGCTCCAGCCAGCTGTCCGATTTGAACCATTTATTGTAGATCTTGTCGTACGTGCCGTCATGTTGTACCTGATTGAGGTAATTGTCCAGCCAGTTGAGGAGATCCGGATCCCCTTTGCGTACGGCCCATCCAAGAGGTTCGAAGGTTAAGTCCTGATCGAGGTGAACCAGCTTTCCTTTTCCTTTCTGCGCCATGAAGATAGCGTTGTACGGCTTGTCGTAGATCATCGCATCGGCTTTGCCGTTGAGCACTTCCTGCGCGGCATCGGCTTCGGTCTCAAACGTGCGGATCTTGGCTTTTTTGAACATCTTGCGTGCGGCGATCTCCCCGGTGACTCCGAGTTTGGTGACGACAGTATACTCCGGCTTGTCGAGATCAGCCGCGTTTTTGACTGTGTCTGCCAGTGCCTTGCGGATCATCAGTGTCTGGCCGACGCTGATGTACGAATGGGCGAAGTTGACTTTGAGATTCCGCTTCTGTGTGAC
>WFSU01000141.1 GCA_015485845.1 Nitratifractor sp.
CTACATCGAGCGAACAGCCAGAGGGCGGATCGCGACCCCCAAAACGTACGAACTGTTCCGCATGACCCCTCCGACGCAGGAGCAAGGAGACTTGTTTGGATAGGACGACGGGGATCATCATGATCCTGTTCGGGGTCGCGGTGTGGGCAGCATTTACCATTTACCAGCCGTTTCTCCTCTCGATCAGTGTCGCTGCACTGCTTGTCATGGCGACGTCCAACCTGACCCATTATCTCGTCACCCGGCTCCACTCCAACAAGCTGGGTACCCTGTCAGCGACGATCCTGCTCTTTGTCCTGATGGTCGCTCCGATTATTTACATCGCGACGACGGGGGTGACTTACGCCAGCCACATCGACAAAGAGATGATCCACCATGTCGTGGCCAAGATCAAAGAATTTACCCACGATATCCCTTACATTTCCGGCTGGGTCAATGAGTATCTCCAAGGCGATAAAATCGCCGGTTACATCAAAGAAGGCACCCTCTATGTCACCAAAATGGGGGGCGTGGGGCTTGGCTTTCTCAAAGAGGTGGGTCTGGTCATTACGTTTTATGCGATCATCAACTACTACAGTGAGCGCTTTTTTGCGCTGATCCAGTCGTTGTTGCCGGTCTCATTTTCCCGCAGTGAAAAGATGATCGCTGAGGTGGCATCGACGATGGAAGTGGTGTTTTATTCGATCGTAGTTACGGCGATTTTTGAGGGGTTCCTTTTCGGGATTTTCGTGAGTTATTTCGATTTCAACGGTCTGGTTTTCGGAGTGATCTACGGATTTGCTTCGCTCATCCCCATCGTCGGGGGTGCGATTGTCTGGATTCCGCTTTCGCTGTATGCGTGGAGTGAGATGGATACGCAGACGGCGCTGACCATTGCCCTATACTCTATCATTGTCATCTCAGTGATCGCCGATACGTTTGTCAAACCGATCATTATCAAAGTGATGAAAGAAGACCTCCTTCAGAACACGACGAGCATCAATGAATTTGTGATTTTCTTTTCGATTCTGGCCGGGATGGGGAGTTACGGGTTCTGGGGGATGATCCTTGGACCGGCGATTACGACGTTCCTGTTTGCGACGGCAAAGATTTACATCGAGTACAATCAGGCACAGCAGATCAAAAAAATTCGAGCCTGATGGTCATAAGATCTCAGTCGAGGTATTTTTCGGCTTTCATCTCTTTCTCTTCGACATATTCCCGGTAGAGGATAGCGAGTCCGACGGTGACGACGATGATAATACCGGCCGTGATGGTTGTTTTGACAAAGATTGCAAATGAGATGCTGTCCCCCCACAGCCATACGAGTAAAAAGACGGCGTAGAGGGCGAGGACGACTCCGGTGATGATGCTGGCGATTTTCATGGCGTTCATGCGTGACCTTTTTCTTTTTTGAGGATGACGATGTACCCTTCCCGTTTCCACAGGAGGAGCATGCGTCGGATGTCTTTTTCCATGGTGACCACTTCCCACCCTTCTGCGGCATTGGCGTTGAGAAACTCGGTGAAGCGGACGGGGTTGACTTTGGATTGTCCCAGCAGAAGCGAACCGAGCATCCCTTCCTGATAAATGACGACTTTGTACTGTGTCATGGGTAGCCTTTGGGTTTGGAGTGATGGCATTATACCATTGTTAGATTATCCGTGGTATGATACATTAATTTATTTTAAATTTTTTTCGGGAGCAAACGGATGAAGATATTGATTATTGAGGACGATCCGGAATTGTCGATGATCCTCACGAGTTATCTCGAGAAGCACGGTATGGAAGTGGTCAGCGCCGAGGATCCCTACCTCGGTCTCTCCCTTCTGACTCAGAATGCGATCGATCTGGTGATCCTCGACCTGACATTGCCGGGGATGGACGGGCTGGAAGTGGTCGAGAAGATCCGTGCCGAGTCCAACGTCCCCATTATCATCTCTTCAGCCCGGGACGATATCACCGACAAAGTGATCGGCCTCGAACGGGGTGCCGATGACTACATGCCCAAGCCCTATGATCCCCGCGAACTCGTCACCCGGATCAAGACGATCCTTCGCCGTACTGGGGCGGCCAAAGAGGGGAAAGCGGCCGAAGAGGAGGCGATCTTCGATGTCGATATCAAGGGGCGGGTGATCCTGTTCCGGGGGCGGCCGCTCGATTTGACGGCGGCGGAGTTTGATGTCCTTTCGATGCTGGTACAGCATAAAAACGGCTCCGTCTCCCGGGAACAACTCCTCTACGAGAGTGAGCACATCGATGATGAGAGTTCGATCAAAAATATCGATGTTATCATCTCCCGCATCCGTCACAAGATCGCCCAGATCGACAGCGATCATGTCTACATCAAGCCGGTACGTGGCGTGGGGTATCTCCTGACCGATCGTGTGTAGGCCGGCCGATGAAGCATCTTTCGGTTACGACGTTTATCCACATTCTCTTTACGGTTGCTATTGCGATTCTGGCAGCGACGTTGTATTTTTTCATTACGACGAGTCAGGAGAAGAGTAAGAGTCAGGATGTGGAGCGGTATAAGTTTATCGCTGAGACCCTGGCATACAACCTCCGTCTCTCTCCTCCCAAAGAGAAGATTCAGAAGTTCTTCCGGGATTTTGAACTGCGTGAGATCCCCAGTGACACGATCGGAAAAGAGGTGCAGCAAAAAGGGAAAACGATGCTCTTCGTCGGTGATCCCGATGCTCCTGATGTCCGGATCTTCAAGATCGGTGACAGCCGGTACTACATCTACGTCGATATGCCCGGCTATCGCATGATGCTCGTCGACAACCGTCTGGACAAGCGCACCACGGAGATCGCGACGGGGGTGGGGGCGGTGCTCTTCCTGCTCCTGCTGGCTCTCTACTATATGGTACTCAAAAAACTCTACCCCCTCAAAAAACTCCATCAGCAGATTGAGCAGTTTGCCGAGGGGGATTTGAACGTCAAGATCGACTATCACAGTCACGATGAGATCGGGAGGATCGCCCGGAGTTTTGACAAGGCCATCGGCCATATCCACCAGCTCATGAGCTCCAAAAACCTCTTCATGCGCAACATAATGCATGAGCTCAAAACGCCCATCACCAAGGGGCGCATCATCGCCGAGACGATCGATGACGAGATGAGCAAAGGGTTTCTCATCAAAGCATTTGACCGGATGAATGAACTCATTTCCGATCTGGCTGATATCGAGCGGATTACGATGCATAATTTCCAGCCGACGCTGGAGGATGTGTTTCTCCAGGATGTGATCCACCGCACCGAAAAGATCCTCCTGACCGATCCTGAGCACTACATCATCAATGTCCCCGACCGTCCCATCTATACCGACGTCAAGCTCCTCGCACTGGCACTCAAAAACCTCATGGACAACGGCATCAAATACAGCCCCAACAAACACGTCGCCCTCCTCGCCGTCCGTGACCGCCTCGCCGTCCGCTCCAAGGGTGAACCGCTCCAGGAGGATTTCAGTTTCTACATCGAGCCGTTTTCACAGGAGGAGAAGCGCAGCCACGGCTTCGGCCTCGGGCTCTACATTGTCTACAGCATTACCCAGAAACTCGGTTATACGTTTAACTACCATTACGACCGTGCGGCCGGAGAGAATGTTTTTTCGATTGGGATTGGGGAGTGATCGGGGAGGCTGAAAACGTAACCTCTAATTTTCTCCTGCCCTCAGCGCCTCCGCAATCAACTCAATCGGATTCTTGACTACCACATCCACGTCTGCCTGATGCAGCGAATTGCCGATCTGCATCCGGCATGCGCTGCATTCAGCGCTGACGACTTGCGCTCCGGTCTCGGCGATCATGGCCGCTTTAGGCGCTCCGGCGGCTTCGGCGAGGTGGTGTTTTTCCGTCCGAGGATTTAGTTCCTACTGACCATATGTTACCCTCTGCAACAACTTTAAAACATTCAACATTTTTTAAGCATAATCCTTAGAGAGAGAGAGAGAGCAATATATGCTACAATACAATAATCGTTGTGTTGATCCAAAGGAGCTGAAGGTGCTGTATCGATTGGTTGGGGTGTTGGTCGGTTTGAGTATGATATCAGAAGCTGGGTCGCTGAGCCTGA
>WFSU01000142.1 GCA_015485845.1 Nitratifractor sp.
AAAATACCTTCTGAATTTCATGCATCGCTACCTTGACGACAACCAAACGGCAATGACCTGCATGAAGCCTTCCCGATAGCTTTTAGGAAAAGAGCTGGGGATTTATCCCCATAAGACTACCCTACTCCATCTCCCGCTCACGATTCCGCAGATAATTGGCGATCCCCTCGGCGATCCCTTTGGCCAGGAGATCCTGATAGTGGGCATTAAAAAGACGTTTGCGCTCCATGGGGTTGGAGATGTAGCCGGTCTCGACGAGGACAGCGGGCATTTCCGCACCTACGAGTACCCAGAACGGAGCCGGACGTACACCGCCGTCCTGCACATCCCGGTAATGTTTGCGAAGGTTGCCGAGGATGTGGCGCTGGACGTCGATGGCAAGTTTGTTGGAGAGGACGATCTTGGGGCCGGTCATGACGGCATTGAGGATGACATTTTTGCTCAGGCGGTCACTCCGCTTGAGGACGACACTGTTTTCCCGGGCGGCTACCCGCTTGGCACGATCGCTGCGTGTCGTCTGGAGGAAGAAGGTCTCCACCCCGTGACGGGAACGCTTCTGGCTTTTGCCGATCGCATTGGCGTGGATCGAGACGAAAACATCACCATGTTTACGGTTGGCATAGCGGGTACGGTTGCTCAAACGGACGAAACGATCCGAGCTGCGGGTCATGATCACGTGAAAACCCATCCTTTTCAAATGGCGCCGCAGCCGTCGGGCAATCTGGAGTACCGCATCCTTCTCCCGGCGATGACCGCCGATTGCCCCCGTGTCGTGCCCTCCGTGACCCGGATCGAGGATGACCGTGTAGCGATGGCGGGGTAACGGTACGGCAACGGGTACCGGATGCGTTTTGGATGCAGAAGTCGGGCGCTGGATCGCGGAATGCTTACGGGAGGAACGTGCAGGCTTTGTCACCCTCTTCGCAGAAGTACCCACCGTCGCAAAGAGCGAACGCACCCCAGCATGCGGCAAACGAATGGCACACACCTTTTCCGAACGGTTCCCGTAGGACATCCCGTATGCCTGCTGCGTCTCGATCACCACCCGCACGGTGTAGGGACGGTACTGTGAAATCCGAAACGATGTCACCCCGGCATGGTGGAGC
This sequence comes from Nitratifractor sp., assembly GCA_015485845.1. GTDB lineage: Bacteria > Campylobacterota > Campylobacteria > Campylobacterales > Sulfurovaceae > S017-3. The sequence goes on from WFSU01000142.1 coordinate 1,107, forward strand.
CCAAGCGGGACACGGGACGACCCGAGACGTACCCCGCGCAGATCAAACACATACCGAGTCGACCCGTTCCGGCCCAAATGAAAGCTGTGGATCGCCTGAGGATTAAAATACTGAGAGAAGGTCAGAAGAAGGGCGTCACCTTTGACAACCGCATGCTGTAGTGTATTGGCAGACACCAAGACACTTCCCAGCAACACGATCAGTGCAAACAAGCGGCGCATGTAGCGGCTACGCCTCCCCGTTCATGAGTTTGTCCATCAATTCATGAACGCTGATGATTTCGTTGAGGCGGTAACCATTTGAACCAGTAAAGAAAAGTCCTGTTTCTTCTTTGCCATCGTATGCATCGCTCAAGCGATCCGCGATGCAATACCCAACAGCTTTGGCTTCTTCCCCCCGATGGCATGGCCAAACACAGTTAGAAATACAGGCGATTTTTGGCGCGGTGCCTTCGGCAACCATTGTTTGTAGATTGGTTTGAACGCTTCGGGCGGGATATCCGACCGGCGATTTGACCAGCTTGATGGTCTCCTCAGTCGAATTGAGAATCACTTGCTTGAACGTATCGCTCGCATCACATTCATGCGTGCCGATAAAGCGGGTACCCATCTGCACACCATCGGCTCCGAGTTCCATCATGCGTGTAATATCATCATGGTCCCAAACCCCCCCGGCAGCGATAACGGGAATATTCCCCCATTTCTCAGCCTCTTCGACCACCGGAGGAAGAATCTGCTCAAGTTGATTCTCCGGCAGGAAACACTCATCACGCTTAAATCCCTGATGCCCTCCACTGAGCGGCCCCTCGACGATCACGGCATCGGGCAATCGCCCGTGGGTTTTTTCCCAGCGGCGGCAGAGGATCCGCAGGGCTTTGGCCGTCGAGACGATAGGCACAAGCGCGACATCGGGGTAGTCTTTGGCCGCCTCAGGCATCGTAAGCGGTAATCCGGCACCGGTGATGATGATGTTTGCCCCCGCATCACAGGCATCCCGGACGATCCGGTCGTAGTCGTTCATCGCGTAAAGGATGTTGCACGCCAACGGAGCATCACCGCAAATCTTGCGTGCATTGTCAAAGATTTTGAACAGGGCTTTACGGGAGTAGAAGTTTTCCGCTTCGTACGGACGACCGTCGGCCATCAGTTTGTCCGCGTAGGCACGGTTCTCGTAAATACCGGTTCCCACGGAACTGATCACCCCGAGACCCCCTTCACGGCTCACAGTACCGGCGAGCTGATCCCAGGAGACGCCCACACCCATCCCTCCCTGGATGATCGGCTTCTCGATCGTATACTTCCCGACGGTGAATCCTGAAAATGCCATGCTGTTACCCTACCTTTACTTTTGCGAATTTCCGCTTGCCCACCTGGAGGATATACTCTCCGGCCTCAAGATTCAGCTTGATATCCCCAATCTTTTTCTGATCGATGCTGACGGCATTTTGCTGGATGTCCCGGCGGGCCTGAGACGTCGAGGGCTCGAGCCCGGCATCGACGAGAGCTTTGCAGATCCAGATTCCCTCTTCGGCTGCAAACTCCGGAATGTCTGTGGGGAGCTGGTTGCCGGCGAAGACCTTGTCAAATTCTGTCTGGGCACCTTTGGCAGCTGTCTCATCGTGGAAGCGGGCAGTCAGCTCATGGGCAAGCATCTCTTTGACTTTCTTGGGGTGAAATTCCCCACCTTCCACACCCCGCTTGAGCTCAGCGATCTCCGTCAACGACCGGTCACTCAGCAGTTCGTAGTAGCGCCACATCAGCTCATCCGAGATTGAAAGGACTTTGGCATAGATCGTATTGGCCTCTTCAGCAATCCCAATGTAGTTGCCCAGCGATTTGGACATCTTCTGCACACCGTCAAGCCCCTCGAGGATGGGCATCATGAGCACCGCCTGTTCCTTGCCGACATTGTAATTGCGCTGGAGGTGACGTCCCATCAGGAGGTTGAACTTCTGATCCGTACCCCCCAGCTCGATATCACATTCCATCGCCACACTGTCATACCCCTGGAGAAGCGGATAGAGGAACTCCGAGACGGCAATGCTCTGTCCGGCTTTGTACCGTTTTTCGAAGTCATCCCGCTCGAGCATCCGGGCGACGTTGTACTGGGTGGTGAGCTGAATCATCCCATCGGCACCAAGAGCATCGAGCCAGGTGGAGTTGAACATCAACTCTGTTTTGCCCGGGTCGAGGATTTTGAAGGCTTGTTCCTGGTACGTTTTGGCGTTTTCTTTGACGGTGTCACGGTCCAGGACTTTGCGGGTCTCATTCTTGCCGGTGGGATCGCCGATCATGGCCGTGAAATCCCCGATCAGAAGCTGAACAATCGCTCCGTGCTTCTGAAAAACCGACAGTTTCTGCAGGATCACCGTGTGCCCGAGATGCAAATCGGGAGCCGTGGGGTCAAGACCCAGTTTGACCCGATACGTTTCCCCTTCGTTGTAGTACCGTGTCACCAGTGTCTCGATCCGTTCCAAATCGATGATCTCAGCGGTACCCCGCTCGATCTCCGCCATTGCTTTGGCTATTCCCATGTTTGCTCCTGATTCATCATTTTATTTGTTGTACGCATCATCGAGTGCTACGATTTCAATCACTTTGAATTTACCGGAAAGCTCCTGCCGGATCTCATGACGGCTCTTGGCCTCCGATTCAATCTCGAGCTTGCAGAACTCCGCGCTTTCGCTGCTTTTGATCCCCAGCTCGATGCTGTTGACATTAAGATCCATTTTGGTGATCTTGTTCAACAGTTCGGACAGGGCACCCTTTTGATTCTGGAGACTGATGATCAGACGGTAGCGGGAGACTTTGCTTTCATTCCATGCCACGAAGAGCATCGGATCTCCCCGCTCGATCTTCTCATAGGCTTTCAGGCACAATTTGTGGTGTATAATAGCTTGGTTATCCTTATAAAAGGCTACAATCTCATCCCCGATTTTGGGATGACAACAGTAGTCAAATTCTACCCCATTAAGGGTTTTGTTGGTGTAAAAAAGGAAATGGTCAATCTGCCGCTCCGTGGGGCGTTTATACCCTTTTTTGAGCAATTCCCAGAAGCGGACGATTTTGATGTCGGCGGCTTTGGCAATGCGGGAGATTTTCTCCTTGAGGTTGTCGAGCCGCTCCGGCACGCGAAAAACCGATTGGTTCGCTCCTGCCCGTTCGAGGATCCGGGTGATCGCCGCCGGTTTACGGTTGAAAATGGTCGCCAGGATATTGTACGCGCTCTGCTCATCCACCTTCCGCAGCCATTGACGGCACTGACTTCGGATACCGTCTTTGGCCTTGGATGTCTTGACCGTGTCCGCCCAGGAACAATGCAGTCGTGGCGTACCATCGGTGACAATCCGAACAATATCTCCGTTTTTGAGAATCGTCAGAAGCGAAGATTTCTCTTTGTTGATGAGCGCTTCGGTTGCCCGATCCCCGATTTCGGAATGAATAGCATAGGCAAAATCGAGCGCCACGGCATCTTTAGGGAGCGTATAATAGTCCCCTTTGGGAGAAAAGACCGTAATATCTTCACTGTAAAGATCACTCTTGGCCAACTCATAAAACTCTTCGATCGATTCGTTCTGGTAGTGGAGACTTTTGAGCCATTCGAGGTTGATTTGACTGATCCCCTCTTTGTACTTCCAGTGGGCGGCCACTCCATACTCGGCCAGTTGGTGCATCTGGCGGGTTCGGATTTGTGCTTCTACAATCCCGTCATCACTGAAAAGGGTCGTGTGGATGGTGCGGTAGCCGTTCTCTTTGGGGAGGGCAATGTAGTCTTTGAAGCGGGAGATAAGCGGAGTGTATTCCAAGTGCAGCGCCCCCAGGATTTCGTAGCACTCGAGTGGCTCTTTCGTGATGATTCGGATCGCCAGCAGGTCGAGTACCTCCTCGATACTGATCCCCTTCCGGTGCATTTTGAGATAAATGGAGTAGTAGTGTTTGACCCGTCCGACTACTTCGAACTCTTCCCAATGATACCCTGCCTGGTGCAGGGTATTTTTGACACTTTCTATAAATGCATTGAGTTTGAAATGGAGATTCTGGTCGTGGGATCGGATGTAGTCATCGATCGCCTTATAATCCTCGGGATAGATGTATCTGAAACTCAGATCCTCGAGGTAATTCTTGATTTTGGAGATCCCCAGACGATGGGCGATGGGGGCGTAGACGACCAGCGTTTCTTCCGAGATACGAAGTTGCTTGGCGGGAGAGAGGGCATCGAGGGTGAGCATGTTGTGGAGACGGTCACA
>WFSU01000143.1 GCA_015485845.1 Nitratifractor sp.
ACCACACAAAATGCCGGAAGCGATGATGCCAAAGACTCGGATGCCAACCCCGCCGACGGGAAAACTGCCGAAGTGGAGATCGTAGACAGCAACACCACCACACTCGATATGGGGATCTACAAGCCCGCAGCAACACCCACCTACTGCCTGGGAGACTACGTCTGGTACGATAACAACCACAACGGTATCCAGGATGCAGGTGAGACCGGCGTTCAAGGTGTAGATGTAACACTTTACAAAGACGGTACCGCCACGGGTGATACCAACACAACCGATGCCGACGGCACATACCTCTTCTGCGGTCTGGGTGAGGGCAACTACAGTGTAGCGTTTGACACCTCAAGCCTTCCGGCCGATTACGAGGTCACCACACAAAATGCCGGAAGCGATGATGCCAAAGACTCGGATGCCAACCCCGCCGACGGGAAAACTGCCGAAGTGGAGATCGTAGACAGCAACACCACCACACTCGATATGGGGATCTACAAGCCCGCAGCTGCCCAGGCATGTCTGGGGGATTATGTCTGGGAAGATGCCGACGGAGACGGCCTTCAGGATACAGGTGAATCCGGTGTCAAGGGGGTAAAAGTTTACCTGCTGGATAGTCGGGGCAACCGAATATCCGGAAAAGTGGCTACAACCGATTCCGATGGGAAATACGGTTTCTGTGATCTGGATGCAGGTACATACAGTGTGGAGTTTGATCTGGCAACGTTGCCGGAAGGTTATGCCGTAACCCTCAAAGATGCGGGAAGTAACGATGCCCGGGATTCCGATGCCGATACCGCGACAGGTAAAACAGCACGGACAACACTCTCAGCCGGGGACAATGATACAACATGGGATATGGGTATCAAGCGTGTCCTCTTCCGTATCGGCGATCTGTTCTGGATCGATGCTGACGGAAACGGCGTTTATGACAAGGGCGAGATGGTGATCAGCAATGCCAAAGTAGAATTGCTCGATGCCGACGGTCATGTCGTCCGCAGTACAACCACAGATGAGAATGGACGCTACCATTTTGATGTACCGGCCGGTGAATACAAAGTGCGCTTCCATATTCCGCAAAGTTATCTGGATGATGGGTATGTCTTTGTCGGGATTATCAAGCCGGGGGATGAAACCAACAAAGTCCATGCGGATGGTGTGGTGGAATCTGCGGTGGAAGTGGGACCTGGGATGGCTACGGAAAACCTGACACTCGATGCGGCTGTGGTATGTTCCTGTGCTAATGTGGCGAGTGACAGTGGTGATTCTTTGAATTTTCTTGCTATACTTCTCATGATCATATCGACGCTTGGAAGCGGATTGATTATGGTGCGTTATAATACGGTAGAGGCGCGGTAATAGAGGCAGGAAAAACTGTGAAAATATTTACGTACTTACAGGGCAGTCTGGTTTTTGTCATCACCTTCGTCGCAGTGCTGTTGGCTGCCGGGTGTGAAGAGGGAGTCTTCCCGACACAGAACAATCATCCCCCGGTCGCCCAGAGCCAGACTGTCACCACTTCTGAAGACAGCGCAAAAGCCATAACACTTGCAGGTGTGGATGCTGATGGTGACCGCTTGTCATATGTCGTCACCCAGAAACCTGTACATGGAACATTAAGCGGAACAGCACCCAATCTGATCTACACTCCCACTGCAAACTTCAACGGGCGTGACTATCTCAAGTTCAAAGTTAACGATGGTACGATAGATTCAAATGAAACAGTGGTCAGTGTATCTGTCAGTGCAGTCAATGATGCTCCGGTGATTATGCTTGAAGGTCATCAAACCATTACCCTCAATGCAGGGGAAATTTACGTAGAGCCGGGTGTGTCTGCCTACGATGTGGAAGATGGAAATATCAGTGACAAGATCAGCATCGCCAGCAGTGTAGATACAGCGAAAGCAGGTACTTACACGGTTCGATACCATGTGACGGATTCAGATGGGCAGGCAGCCGATGAAGTAGTTAGAAACATTCAGGTACTGTTAAATATTTTTGAATTTCCGGCGATGAAGCAGATCGCTCTGGACAAAAACTTTACGCGTCCAGACTCCTTCAAAGAGGTTACGTCCTATAAACTACGGCTGGCAAAGGGTGAATACCATTCAATAGCAATGTTGATAGAACCGAAGGGTTCCCAGAACAAACTTACGGCAGAAAATAGTGATTTTGTCGGTACTGTCGGCTCTTTGGATAAAAGCATTATGGATACCTATATCGCCAAAAGATGGTTTCAGGCAGGTGATGTCAAGCCGGGGCATGAGACACTGAGTATGTATAATTATAAGATAAATGGTCAACCAACTATATATTACAATCAAAAATGGCTGACACAGGAATTGCTGCTGAAAGATGAAAAGTTGGTTCAAGTAGATTTTGCCAACGAAACCAATAAATTAAGGGTAAAGGACAGGGCATCAGGTCATACTCACATGATAGATATCTCGAGTAGAGATGATGTTGTGCCCGATACCACCGGAATAACCTTTGATGATGCACAGACACTTCAGCCTTTTGATTTGGTTCAGAACCAGTACAAACTATTATGGAGCACCATGCACATACCCGCAGACACACCAAGCGGTACCTATACCTCTACGTTTACCATAAAAAACAGCGATGGTGTGATTGTAAAATCTGTGCCGGTTCAAATAGAAGTGTTGCCGTTTGCATTGGATAAATCTAAATTGACCTACAGTATATATTATTCAGCGCGTCGGTTTGACAACTCAGTCACGAGAATAGATACCGCCCAAAAAACCGAGGCAAAGCATCGCGTACTTTTGCAAAATCTGAAAGAACATGGGATATTGTATCCCAATACCTATTTTGCAGACCCTGATGATTTCCGAAGAGATTTGCAGATCAGAAAAGAGTTGGGATTCCCGACAGACAGAATATATACTTTAGGAGCAGGGTTGTTTCATTATAAAGATAAAAATGTTAGTGAATATATGGATCAAATTGCCAACAGAATCAATCAGTTTAAAACCATATATGAAGAGGAGGAATACACACCGGGTGGCTTATCGGTCTATGGATTTGATGAAGCGGCAGGAGATGACATCCAGAGGCAGATAGATGCCATAAGAGAGATCAGGCAAAGAACAACCATCAACTTTTTTACTTCGGGAGGTTACAGGCATTATAGTGGAGAGAAGCTTGTCGATGATATTGATACATTGATCAATTCACGATATACAAAAAATGACAAAGTTTTAAGGCGAGATGATGATTGGCGAAAGTGGAAATATGCAGTAGATGCTTCAAGAGATATGGTCAATCTTTACCACAGTCTTGACAAAAAGATATTTGCTTATTCTGCTCCACAAGGTGGTGTAGAAAGTGCTGAAGTCTACAGAAGAGATTTTGGTGCCAGGCTATGGAAAGAGGGGTATGACGGTGCAATGGATTGGGGATATCAATACGGAAGAGTTTTTGTATGGAATGACTTTTTAAGCACGAGATATCGGGATGAAACATTTGTTTATCCTACGACAAACGGCGTCATTAATACCGTTGAATGGGAGGGGTTCAGGCAGGCGGTTACGGATGTGCGGTACCTCTCCACGCTCTCGAATTTACGGGATAAGCTTACAGGAAGTGCACAACGAGAGATAGACACTGTTTTAAATGGTTTAGATCCTGATGGTGATTTGGATGCTTTACGGGAGAGGATGATTGATATGATATTGAAATATGGAGGTTGAGGGCTGCAGAAGCTACAGCACCTCAAACCCCTCAATAATCTCTTTCTGCAACGTGGTTTTGTCCGTGGTTTTGAGATCGAGGATGTGGATGTAGATATCTTCACCGTCGAGGTCGAGGGTGATGGTGCCCGGTGTCAGGGTGATGGCGTTAGCGAGGAGGAGTTTGTCGTAGTCGTTTCTGAGGCAGGTTTTGAGCTTGACGATGCCGGGGTTGACCGGAAGGCTTGGGGTGAGGACGATCCGGGCGACTTCGAGGTTGGACTGGATCAACGCTTTGATAAAAATAGGGGTGAACCGGGCGTATTTGAGCAGGATCGTTCCGAGATGAAGAGGCGTATTGCCCCCGAAGAAATATGCGACCCCCAGCGATGCAGCGACACCGACGATGAGCTCCTGAGGATCGAGTGTGTTGGTCAATCCAATCCAGACGGCCAGAAGGAGAAGTGTTTTGCTGATCATGAGGCGTCCTTGGGGAAAAATAAAAAATCGTCGCTCTGCGGAGCGGCATGAATGCACTCCTGCCCGAGTGCCAGTGAATCGGGCGGGCAGACATCGACGCAGAGATTGCACCAGCAGCAGCGGCCGTAGTCGATGCGGGGGATGCAGCCGCTTTTGTTGCGGGCGTTCCGCTCTTCGGCGATGGTGATCATGTCGATGGCATCGTTCATGCAGACATCTTGACAGTTGGCGCAGCCGATGCAGGCGGAGAGATCGTTGGTATGAAATCCCCGGTAGTCGGGGGCGATGGTTTTGGTCTGTGCCGGGTAGCAGACGGTGCGGGGGTGTTCGAAAATCTTGCCGATAGCGGCGAAGGGGGCGACGATACCTCGGACATCGATGGTGGTGAATGTCATGGCCTTACCTCTCTATCTCGGGTGGGCAGATGCCCAGAGAATTCATGATCAGGGTGACGTTGGAGAGCTCTTCCCCTTCGAGGAGCGGCTCGAGCAGGGTGAACCCGTGGATGAGCGAAGGCCCCTTGACCTGCATGCGCCGGATGTGGGCGCTACCGTCGCCGGCCATGTAGTAGCCAAACTCTCCGCGTGCCGACTCGGTGGCGACGTATATGTCGTCTTTGGGGAGGGTAAATTTGCGGTGTTTTGGGAGCTTCTGCATCACCAGACCCTCCTGGGGCATCTGAATAATCACTTGACGGAGGATGCGGATCGACTGGCGCATCTCTTCCCGGCGTACCAGAGCGCGGCTGTAGACATCTCCCCCCTCGAAGGTCGGGATGTCAAATTCCAGCCGATCGTAGACGAGGTAGGGGTTGTCCCGGCGCAGATCCCGCTCGATCCCGCACCCCCGCAATGCCTGGCCGACGTATCCGCGCTCCAGTGCCGTATCGGCGTCGATGACTCCGGTACCGATGGCACGTGTGCGAAAAGTGGCGTTGTCAAAAAAGATCTTGTCGTAACGGGGGAGTTGCTTCTCGAGATAATCAAGCAGTTCGGAGAGCCGGAGCAGGAAGCCTTCGGGGAGATCACGCCGCACCCCACCGGGGTACGTGTACATGTGATAGACCCGTCCCCCGGTCAACTGTTCAAACAAATCGAGGATCATGTCACGGTCATAAAGACTCCACTGACCGACCGTCCCCAGACCGATGGAGCCGCTCTGTCCTCCCATCCAGAGAAACTGGGCAGACAGACGGCTCATCTCCTGCACCATGACCCGGATATACTGGGCGCGTTCGCTGATCTCGATTCCCACCAGTCCTTCGACGGCACGGGCGAAATTTTCTTCGTTGGGATCGGGTTCGGGGACGCAGATGCGGCAGACGATGGTAAACGCCTGGAGGACGGTGCGGCGCTCGACCAGCTTCTCGAAACCACGGTGGAGATAGCCCACATGGGTGCGTGCCCGCTGGATGGTCTCTCCGATCAGATCGAGTTCCACCGACATATTGCCGGTGATCCCCGGGTGTTGGGGGCCGTGGAAGATTTTGATCTGTTTAGTCTCCATGAGGAGCCTCCTCTTGAGCCGCTTTGAGGCGCTTGGCCTCTTCGCGGCGCCGTTTTTGCTCGACTTTGACATCTTTGTTGTCTTCGCGACCCCGTTGGAAATCGTAGTGCTCATGGACGTACGCCAACGTATCAAATTCCCGACGCAGCGGGGGGAGGTCTGTCCACCCCTCGAGGACAAATTCGTAGAGGGTGTCGTTGCCCTCAAACGGGATGCCGTACATTTCATGCAAATCCCGCTCCATCACTTCGGCCTGAGGGAAACGGCTGCTGAGGCTGGGGAGGCCCTCTCCCCTGCGACCGATGGGGACTTTGAGCATAAGATTCCGGCTGCGGGCGTGATCGGTGAAGAGATAAGTCAGGAGAAAAATCTCTTCCTCGATCCAGTCCGCACACGCGATCTGCGATAAAGTGACAAACTCCGTGTGGGTGGTGACGAAATCGATCGCCTCTCGCCACGCTTCGCGGCTGTCAACTTCGATCGAGAAGAGTCGGGCGTTTTTTTCGGTGACGTCGTATCGGGTGGCAAGTGCGTTCATGACAGCTCCATTCCGGCGTAGTTTTCTTCGTATTGGGGGGCGATATTTTTGCCCAACACCTTCTCCTGATTGTGCCGGTACCAGTCGTAGTTGTCCCGGTAGCGGACGTATCCGGGCTCAAGGGTCTGATCCCGAATGGCCGCCTGGAGTTTGACAAATCCTTCGATGAGAGCTTCGGGGCGGGGCATACAGCCGGCGACGTACATGTCGACCCCGAGATAGTCTTCGAGTTTTTTAATGGTGTTGTAGCTGTCCCAGTACATGCCGCCGTTGATGGTGCAGCTGCCCAGGGCAATGACAAATTTGGGTTCGCTCATTTGCTCGTAGGTTCGGATGATCCGGCGCAGGGTCTTGAGCGACGCGTAGCCGGAGACGATGAGTATGTCGGCCTGTCGGGGAGTGGCGACACCGACAACACCAAGACGCTCGATGTCGTACCGGCTGGTAAACACCGGCGGCATTTCGATCGCACCACATCCCGTGCCGTAGGCGACGACGAACATGCTCCGTGCCTGGAACCAGTGGATCGCCTTTTCGATGAGTGTCTGGGAGTTGGCGACCCCTTCGGTCTCGGCTTCGAGACTGCGTTGTTGGGCGGCCAAATCCTCTGAAGATGAGGATTGATACGATACAAAACCTTCCTGCATGACGATACTCCTATACCCGTAGTAGTCCGACGATCGCGATGACCGTCGGGACTTTTAGTAAAAATTCAACGCTTTGCGCGGTGGTGAAGCGGCCGTAGACGTTGCCGATGAACACCGCTGCGACGAAAAAGACGAATGTTTTGAAGATCAATTCCCAAAGCGTGTCAGCACCGCCCCAAAAGAGATCGACTATCAGCAGCAGCTTGGCAAACGAAAAAATAGCACTCTGGCTCAGCGCCAGCGCGAGGAACTTACCCCCGAACTCCGCTGCCGGTCCGCTGTACACTTCTTGAGGCGCTCCGACGACATCGAAGGGAGATTTGCCAAGAAACCCGACGAAGGAGACAAAGGCCGCGATGAAAAGCAGCGGATGCGCCATGAGATTAGAAGTGACGCTTTGCTGGGACATGAGGGTGTGGATGTCGGCGGTACCCCCGGCAATCATGAGACCGATGAGGGCGAGATAAAACGGCATCTCCAGTGCCAGAAGGCGTGTCAATCCCCGGGTGACGCCCATCGCCCCAAACGGGTTGCCGCTGCTCCCCACCCCGAGTGCGTTGCCGAGGGGGCCGAGCACCATGAAGTAGAGGACGACGAGCAGGTTGCCGTAGGGGCTCAAGCCCAGCAGATGATCCCCGTGGTTGAACCAGGGGGTGAAGAGTACCGTCATCACCGCACCGCTGGCCATAATGATTGGCCCGGCGGTGAACATCCAGCCGAAGCTGGTGGAGGTCTCTTTGCTGAAGAGTTTGATACTGTCCCAGAAGGACTGCGCGATCGACGGGCCGAAACGCCCATGTACTCGCGCTGTGATGTTGCGATAAAGTCCATAATAGAGGAAACCGAAGCCGTACGCCATCCCAACCATGAGCAGCAGATCGAGTATGAGTTTGATCGTCTCCATTATTGCACCTCCAGATAAAGTAGAGCTGTCACGAAGGCGACGAAGAGCCAAGTGACATTTTGGGCAGTGAGGGTGTAGAGTCGCTGGATCAGATGTGAGCCATCTCCTGCCACGACGATTACCCGTCCCCACAGCGCATGGGCATGGTGGGTCAGGATCGTCCGGATCCCGTCGATGCGGATGAGCTCCCGCCCCATGCCATAGCCGTAGTGGAGATTGACATCGGGGCGGGGAACTTCACCGCAGTAGCTGATGTCGTAGCTATCTCTGGGGCGAGTGGATCGGTTCTTGAGGAGGAGAAATCCGAGGAAGATCAGGAGGAAGATGCCGACAAAGGCTTCCCAGATCACGAGGCCATTGAAAGAAGCAAAAGAGGTCGCAAGAACGGTGGCTCCCCCATCCATGACCGGTGCAAGGCTGAGATCTTCAAGAATCGTGTTGAGATAAGGGACGATCGCTCCGGGAAAAGCTCCCAGAAACAAGAGG
>WFSU01000144.1 GCA_015485845.1 Nitratifractor sp.
GTGTCCGTCTATAGATATGATGCCGTCAAAAGGAGCCTCGATGGTGGTCTCCTGCTCGTAGGCAAAATATTTAGGGACGGAGTTCCACTTCCAGATGTAGTTCATGCCGGAAGCGGCAACGAACAGGGCATAGCCCAGCCCGACGAAGAAGAGCAGCGCCACGATGTGACCGACAGTGCGGTTCTGCAAAAAAGGCGTGTGTTTGCGGCTCATACTTACTGTACACGCTCCAGCCAGCTGTCCGATTTGAACCATTTGTTATAAATCTTGTCGTACGTGCCGTCATGTTGTACCTGATTGAGGTAATTGTCCAGCCAGTTGAGGAGATCCGGATCCCCTTTGCGTACGGCCCAGCCGAGGGGCTCGAAGGTCAAGTCCTGATCGAGGTGAACCAGCTTCCCTTTTCCTTTCTGCGCCATGAAGATGGCGTTGTAAGGCTTGTCGTAGATCATCGCATCGGCTTTGCCGTTGAGCACTTCCTGTGCGGCATCGGCTTCGGTCTCAAACGTGCGGATCTTGGCTTTTTTGAACATCTTACGTGCAGCGATCTCCCCGGTGACACCGAGTTTGGTGACGACGGTGTACTCCGGCTTGTCGAGATCAGCCGCGTTTTTGACTGTGTCTGCCAGTGCTTTGCGGATCATCAGTGTCTGGCCGACGCTGATGTACGAATGGGCGAAGTTGACTTTGAGATTCCGCTTCTGTGTGACGGTCATCCCCGACATGAGGATGTCAAACTTGCTGGTCAGCAGTGCGGGGATGATTCCGTCCCATGCCGTGGGCACCAATTTGAGCTTGACACCCATTTTTTTGGCGATGTCCCGCGCCATGTCGACGTCGAATCCGATGATGTTACCCTTCTTGTCCTTCATCTCAAACGGCATGTAGCCCGGCTCCATTCCCACACGCAGCTCCCCTTTGGTGATGATCGCGTTGAGGGTTGATTTCTTCCAGAGGTTGATGTCCTCGCTCCAGGCTGCCGTCGTAGCGAAGGCCAGTGCCAACGCCATGAGTAGTGTTTTTTTCATCTTGTGTTTCTCCTTTGGTGTTAAGATGGGGACGTTTGCCCGTCAGTGCGTCAAGATTTCCTTGAGGAAGAGCTTGGCACGGTCGCTTGAGGGGTTGGTGAAAAAGGTCTCGGGATCGTCCTCCTCGATGATCTCCCCTTCGTCCATAAAGACCACGCGGTCGCTCACCTCTTTGGCAAAGCCCATTTCGTGGGTGACGACCACAATGGTGTAGTTTTCGTTCGCGAGCGACTTCATCACCTCGAGCACGCCGCCGATCATTTCAGGATCCAGCGCTGAGGTGGGCTCGTCGAACAGGATGACACTCGGTTCCATCGCCAGCGTACGGGCGATGGCGACCCGCTGCTTCTGCCCGCCGCTGAGGGCATTGGGGTAGTCGTGGGCTTTGTGGCCGAGCCCTACTTTGTCGAGCAGTGCCTGCGCCCGTGCGTCGGCCTCTTTTTTGTGGGCATGTTTGACCTTGGTCTGTCCGATGGTGACATTCTCAAGGATCGTCAGGTGCGGGAAGAGGTTGAAGTGTTGAAACACCATCCCCACCCGGGAGCGGATGCGGTTAATGTTGCCCTTACGTGCGTAAATGTCTTCGCCATCGACGACAATGTGACCCCTATCAATCTCCTCGAGACGGTTGATGCAGCGGATCAAGGTCGATTTGCCCGATCCGCTGGGCCCGGCGATCACGACGATCTCCCCCTGTCGGACGGAGAAGTTGATATCTTTGAGGGCATGAAAGTCCCCATAGTACTTCTCCACATGTTCCATCAAAATCATTGGTTTCGTTTCATCCATAAGAACAATCATAGTACAATTATCTTTAAACTTTCGCGCGTATTTCAAGATTTTGGAGATAAATATGTCTATCAAGCCCTGGCAGGCCGATTCGTTACTGGTCATGACGGCGATCAGCTGGGGGGTCACCTTCCTGCTCGTGCAGGAGGCGGTTCGAGATGTGCCGGTATCGACGTTTCTCCTCTGGCGCTTCGGTTTGGCTTTTGGGTTCATGCTCCCGATCGTTTATCGACGCTTCGCCCGGCTCGATCGTGCCACGCTCACCGCAGCAGGCGTGCTGGGTCTTCTCAACTTTACCGCCTACGCTTTCCAGACGTACGGCCTGACCTTGACCCTCTCCACGTCGGTGGCTTTTATCACCGGGCTTTTCGTGGTGCTGGTGCCGATGATGGCCTTCTTCCTCTTCCGTCGCCCGGTCGCACGGTCGGTGTGGCTCGGGAGCGGGGTGGCACTGGCGGGTCTCTGGTTTCTGACGATGCAGGGTGAGTTACACGCCGGGTGGGGCGAAGCGCTGAGCCTGGGGTGTGCCCTCTTTTTCGCGCTTCATATCCTCTACACCGACCGATTCGCCCGCCGCTTCGATGTCCCGCTGTTGGTGACGTTTCAGTTCGGGACGATGGCGCTGGGATCCGCAGGGATGGCACTGATTACCGGCCAGCCTCTTCTTCCTCCGGTGTTCTCCTCGGCCTTTCTCATCGGGCTCGTTACCACGGTGCTCTTCGCGACAATTTTCGCTTTCTGGGTGCAAACCAGCATGCAGCGCTACACCACCCCCAGCCGCGCCGCCCTGATCTTCACTCTCGAGCCGCTGAGTGCGGCACTGTTTGGGTATGCGTACGGAGGAGAAATGATGGGATGGCTTCAGGTGATAGGAGGAGGAATGATTATCGTGGGGGTATTGGTAGCCGAATTAGGGGGATGAGCTCCTTGAGAAAATGATGGAACTTTTTTGAAGAAGCAGTCATTTTTGTACCTTTTGTCAAAACGTGGTACAATGCGAAAAAACCTGAAGGCACTTACTCATGAGCCATCCTGAAAACAACAAAGTTCTCGAAGAAGCTGTCCGTACTGTCTTGACCGAACTGGGCGAAGACCCCGAGCGCGAAGGGCTCCTCAAAACGCCCCATCGCGTCGCCAAAGCATTGCAGTTTCTCACCGAGGGGTATCATCAAGACCCCAAAGCGATCCTCAATCAAGCGCTCTTTACCACCAGCAACGATGAGATGGTTCTGGTGCGGGATATTGAATTTTATTCGATGTGTGAACATCACATGCTCCCCATCATCGGCCGGGCCCACGTAGCGTATATCCCGGATGGCAAAGTGGTGGGACTGAGCAAAATCCCCCGCATTGTCAACGTCTTCGCCCGCCGTCTGCAGATCCAGGAGCAGATGACCGAGCAGATTGCTGACGCGATCAGTGAGACGATCCAGCCCAAAGGGGTCGCCGTGGTCGTCCATGCGCGGCACATGTGTATGGAGATGCGTGGCGTGGAAAAGATCAACTCCACCACCGTCAGCTCCGCCCTGCGGGGACTGTTCAAAAGCGATCAGCGCACCCGGAATGAATTTTACAACCTCATCAACAC
>WFSU01000145.1 GCA_015485845.1 Nitratifractor sp.
CAACTACAACGTCCCCGACGCTATTACCGAAATTGCCGATGTAACCCATATCAACCTCTTCGACAACACTATCGAAGGGGTACGGTACAAGGATGAGCCGGTCATGTCAGTGCAGCACCATCCCGAAGCAAGCCCCGGGCCGCACGAGAGCCGGTATATTTTCAGTGAATTTGCGGAGATGTTGTCATGAATCTTACCATTCTCTTTGGCGGTTCAAGCCACGAACACGAGATCAGCATCGTCTCGGCCATCACCCTCAAAAAAGTGCTCAAAAAAAGCACGTTACAGTTCATCTTCGTCGATGCCCAGCGGGATTTTTACCTCATCGACCCGGCCAAGATGACTTCCAAACATTTCAGTAGCGGTGAGTACAAAAAGAGCAAGAAACTCACCCTCAAAAAGGGAGGCTTCCACACCGAAGGGATGCTTGGCTCCAAGCCTGTCACGACCGATGCGGTACTCAACCTCATCCACGGTCGCGACGGCGAAGACGGCAAGATCGCCGGGATGCTGGATTTTTATCATGTTCCGTTCATTGGCCCCCGTCTCGAAGCGGCAGCCTTGAGCTACAGCAAGCTTGCGACCAAATTCCTCGCTGCTTCTCTCGGCGTGGAGACGCTCCCGTATGAAGTGCTTCGCCGCGACGATGCGCGCAAGATCACCTTGCCCTATCCGGTCATCATCAAGCCGGTGCATCTGGGCAGCTCGATCGGTGTGAGCATCGTCCGGGAGCCTTCTGAGCTGGATTATGCGCTGGATGTGGCGTTTGAGTTTGATGCCGAAGTGCTGATCGAGCCGTTTATCGAAGGGATTGACGAGTACAATCAGGCCGGCGCGTACACCGGCGAGTGGGAACTGAGCATTATCGAAGCCCCCCATAAAGAGGAATTTCTTGATTTTGACAAAAAATACATGGATTTCTCCCGGGACGCTCAGGTACTCGCTGCCGAGATCGACGATGCGCTTGCCGATGCCATCCGAGAGACGTTCAAGCGGATCTATTCGCCTCTGTTCGAGGGGAGCCTCATCCGCTGCGACTTTTTCGTCAAAGACGGCACCGTCTATCTCAACGAAATCAACCCCATTCCCGGTTCCATGGCCAACTACCTCTTTGAGGATTTTGAAGGGACGATCGAGCGCTTGAGCCGCCAGCTTCCGGTTGAATCCAACATTGTCATTGATTATCAGTATATTCATTCGATTCAGAGTGCCAAAGGAAAAGCATAACACTGAATCAGGGGACGCGACTTCAGTCGCGTTTGTGGGACTGAAGTCCCTGCTCCATTTACGGATACACCAATAACCAATATACCAATCCACAGTGCGCATCACCGCACTTTCCTTACGCGCACCTTAAAAAACTTTTTCATTTAATTCCGCAAGATATAAGCTCTCCCATACCAAATCTGATCTATAATAGCGCGTTACTGTTACACTCTAGTAACATAAATCAAATTCTTCTAGGAGGCTTGCATGCAATCAAATGCAGCAATGGAATACGATTATTCCATCGTAAAATTGTACATGTGGACAACCGTTATTTTCGGTATTGTCGGGATGTTGATCGGTGTGATTATCGCATCACAACTGGCTTGGCCACAGCTCAACTATTGGTTGGGTGAGTACGGTACATTCTCGCGCCTGCGACCTATCCACACCAATGTGGTGGTTTACGGCTTTATGATCAGCGGTATTTTTGTTGGTTTCTATTATTCCGCACAGCGGGTACTCAAGGTATCCATGGGTGAGTCTAAACTCTTGATGACCTTGGGGTATCTTCAGTTTTTCCTCTACCTGATCGCCGCAAGCGGTTTGGTCATCTCTGAAGGAATGGGAATCACCACCAGCAAAGAGTACGCCCAGATGGAATGGCCTCTGGATATCCTGATTGTTGTGATCTGGGTACTCTGGGGTGTGATCATGTTTGGCTTGATCGGTATGCGCCGTGAAAAAGCCCTCTACATCTCCATGTGGTACTACGTCGCAACTTTCCTCGGGGTGGCCATGCTGTATCTGTTCAACAACATGGAAGTGCCTACGCAGCTCCTCTCCGGCGGTTTGGGTGCCTGGTATCACTCGGTTTCCATGTATGCCGGTACCAACGATGCGATGGTACAGTGGTGGTGGGGACACAACGCCGTGGCGTTCGTCTTTACCGTGCCCATCATTGCGTTGATCTATTACTATCTCCCCAAAGAGTCCGGACAGGCTGTCTTTTCCTATAAGCTCTCCCTCCTCTCTTTCTGGGGTTTGATGTTTATCTACCTCTGGGCAGGTGGACACCACCTCTTGTGGTCGACGGTTCCTGACTGGGTTCAGACGATGGCATCGATCTTCTCCGTTATTTTGATCCTCCCCTCCTGGGGTTCTGCGATCAACATGTTGTTGACCATGAAAGGTGAGTGGAATCAGTTGACCGACAACCCGTTGATCAAGTTCATGGTTCTGGCTTCCACTTTCTACATGCTCTCTACACTCGAAGGCCCGATTCAAGCGGTCAAGTCGGTCAACGCGATTGCCCACTTTACCGACTGGATTCCCGGACACGTTCACGATGGCGTTCTCGGCTGGGTTGCCTTTATGGTCTTCGCAACCTTGATGCACTCGGCTCCCCGCGTCTTCAAGCGTGAGATTTACAGCAAGTCCCTCCTCGAAGCGCAGTTCTGGATTCAGACTGTAGCGGTTGTCCTCTACTTCACTTCTATGTGGATTGCCGGGATCACTCAAGGTATGATGTGGCGTGCGGTCGATGAGTACGGTAACCTGATGTACAGCTTTATCGATACGGTTAATGTCCTGCACCCATACTGGGTCATCCGCGCTGTGGGTGGTACACTGTACTTTATTGGTTTGCTTATGTTTGCCTGGAACTTCTTCATGACAGCGACAGCCGGACGCAAGCTCGAAACTGAACCTCAGTTCAGATCACCTATGGCATAAGGAGGTAGGTTATGTTTCATTGGTTGGAAAAAAATCCATTCTTCTTCGCCGTCGGCGTATTTTTGACGATCGCCTTCGCAGGTGCAGTAACCATTCTGCCTAACTTTGCTCAGTCAGCTCAGCCTATCAAAGGGCTGAAGCCTTATACCGTTCTGCAGTTGGCCGGACGCGGTGTCTATATCAAAGACAACTGCCTCTCCTGCCACTCGCAGTTGATCCGTCCGTTCAAAGCGGAGACCGATCGCTACGGTCAGTATTCTCTCTCGGGTGAGTACGCCTATGACCGTCCGTTCCTCTGGGGCTCTCGTCGTATCGGACCGGATCTGCACCGTGTCGGCAATTACCGGACACCCGATTGGCATGCCAATCACATGTGGGAGCCTACATCCGTCGTTCCCGGTTCAGTTATGCCGGCGTACAAGCATCAGTTCACCAACATCGCCGATGTGGAAACTGCGTACGCAGAAGCTGTAACGGTCAAAACAGCTTTCAATGTCCCTTACGGTGACGATATCAAGCCGGGTCGTGCTGCTTTTGATGCTTATTTCAAAGCTAAAGCGTTGCCCGCCGCTATGAAAATTGCCAAGCAGATGAAGAACAAAGACTTGATCGCCAAAGTCAAGGCCGGTAAGATCCCTGAAGTGGTCGCACTGGTTGCGTATCTTGAGCGTCTGAAGTAAGAGGAGTAGAGTATGTCGATGGATGAGCTGTCTATTTACCTGTACGTGATCGGAAGTGGTATCACGGTAGTGGTGTTCTACAGCTACATCGTCTACCTCTATCGCAGTGAAAAACATGGCAAGAAGGACTATGAAAAGTACGGGAAGATCGCTCTCGATGATGAGATTGATTCTACCCCCGTCGAGACAAATCCTGAACCCGTGAACAAAAACAAGGAGTAGATGAATGAATTCTTTTATCGTAAAAGGACTTGCATTTGCTGTCATACTGATGATTGCAACCATTGTGGTCGTACAGCAAATGCATATCGATCTGAGTGATCCGATCAACTGGATTACGATTTTGGGCGCTCTGGCAATTGCCGGGCTCTCATTTGGAGTCTCCGCCAAGTATCTGGCGCAGATGCAAAACGACACAGCCTCCGGTGAGTTGGCTGAAGAGAACTGGGATGGCATCGGTGAGTACAAAAACGAATTGCCTGCCGGTTGGGCGTATTCGTTCCTGGGCGTGATGATCTGGGGGCTGTGGTACTTCTTCCTGGGATACCCGCTCAATGCCTTCAGCCAGATTGGCCAGTACAATGAAGAGGTCAACGCTTACAATAAAAAGTTTGAAGCTGTTCACAAAAATGCAGATGCTGCCACCCTCAAAGATATGGGTGAGTCGATTTTCCTTGTCCAGTGTGCTCCCTGTCACGGTGAGACCGGTGACGGACTCTCCGGCAAAGCGGAAGACTTTACCAAGGGTCGTACCAAAGCAACCGTCTTGAACATCATCAAAAACGGTCAGAACGCTCTCGGTGCTTTTCCCGGCGGTATGCCTCCAGGGATGGCCAGTGGTGCCGCAGCAGAGAAGGCAGCTGAGTATGTTGCCGGCGGATGCAAAGGGGCTGCTCCCGCTGAGTTTGGCGTGTGTGCCGGTTGTCACGGTAAGACCGGTGAGGGGACACCCAATGTCGCTCCCAGCCTCAAAGGCTACGATGTCAAAACCGCTCTCGCCAAGGGCAAAACCGGTGCGATTGGTATGATGCCTTCGTTTGCCAACCGCTTCACCCCTGTTCAAGAGAAAGCTCTTGACAGTTACGTGAACTCACTCAAGCAATAAGGAGTTATTGATGGCAGTAACAGAAAACACCAGCCGTGGGCTTTTCAAGCTCAGCGGTATTACCGGTATGCTGATCGCTACGGTACTTTTGTTGACAATCCTGGTTGTTTTGACCATGTGGGATATCGCGGTTCAGCAGAAGCAAGCGACCAATTTCTATGATCCGGCACCGATCGTTGGCAGCACGACCAACGTCAAAGCCCAAAGCACTGGCAACGCCAAGTTTGCTTTCCAGCCGGTCAAGTAAAGGAGGGACAATGATAACTATTATGGATAAAGTACTCGGATTGGGTATGGTGGTGATGGCAGCGGCAACTCTGGTTGCTGTTTTTGTCACCGGCGTCTCTTACGTAGGGTAATCAATGATCAAACACGCAATGCGAGCCTTCGTGCTCGCGTGCGCTCTTCCCCTCTTTCTCTCAGCCAATTTCCTTATCAATGACCAGATCATCAGCCCCAAAGCGGCGGCTCAGATCGAAACCATGGGCAATGAGCTGGCACAGAAGACGGGCATTCATGCGTACGTAATCGCCACGACCCATACCGTTTCCCGCACCACCAACCTGTACCAATACCTCAAACGGTACGCGGACAAGCTTTCCACCCCTTATGCCGTCTTGTTTTTTGCGCCTAACAGTCAGCGAATCGGTCTCCTCAGCTCTTCGGATACGATCAAGAAGATGCTCGACAGTAGTGAAGTGAAGCACTACGCCATCGATATTATCAGCACACAGGACAGTAACTCCCTCCAATCCAAATACGATGTGGGCATCGTTCAGGCCTATTCCGAAATGGCCGATGAGATCGCGACAGCCAAAGGGGTCAAAATGACCACAACAATCCACGACAAATATCACTGGATCATCACGCTGGTTCGCTGGGTTGTATTGTTAGGTGCCTTAATCATTATTTGGATATATTTCGGCCACCCAATCTACAGGAGGATTCGTTATGGCAAAGCCGGACAATAACAGCGGAAAATACTGGCCCTACCTGATACTGGGCTTTATTTTCATTGGCCTTTTTCTCGGCTTCTGGACAGTAAGTTCAGCGATCTCCATGCCGGTACATGAGTCGGAAGCCTACCAGAAGAAGTATCAGGATGCCGATAACAATATCAATAAGATTCTCGAAGCGCAGCAGCGTTTTGATCATAAGTTCAAACTTGAGCCCGTTGGGTTTTCTCCTTCTTCATTCAAGCCAAAAGACTATGCGATCAAACACGGAAAGGCCGTTACAGTGACTTCGGGAATGGTGATGCAGTATCGCATTACCACCACCGGTGGCCAAGCTGTAAATGACGCAAATGTGACTCTCTTGATCACCCGTCCTCAAACAGGAGCCGAGGATCAAACGTTCCAAAATCTTAAAAATGATAACGGGACATACTCCACGCCAAAAGTTACGCTCAAAAATCCCGGCCGTTATCTCTTGAAGCTGCGCGCTCAAATCGGAGATGCTGTTGGATTTTTAGATCAGGAAGCGTTTCTCAAGCCGTAAAGGTCGGGGGACAACACCCTACGTGTTTGGTAGGTCGAAATTAATTCCAATCCAAGGGCAGACACATGGGTCTGCCCCTACCGTCACCTAACCCCCGACACGCTATACTACTCCCATG
The DNA here is from genome assembly GCA_015485845.1 of Nitratifractor sp. Classification (GTDB taxonomy): domain Bacteria; phylum Campylobacterota; class Campylobacteria; order Campylobacterales; family Sulfurovaceae; genus S017-3. The sequence continues at coordinate 6,344 of WFSU01000145.1, forward strand.
AAAACACTTCACATCTACCCCACATCCCGTGCCATTCGTGCCGCACAATTTCAATGGCAAAGCAGCGATACGCTTGTGCCGACGTTTATGCGGATGGATGCGTTTGAGCAGCAGGCGGTGACACTGGGCGACAGGGCGATGATCGATCCGCTGCAGCGGGTGCTGTTGTTGCGGGAGGCGGCCGATTTCGAAGCGTTTGAGGTGTTCAAAGTCGACCGGGGGCTGGTGAAGTTTCTCTCGCGGAGTGATGGTCTGTTTCGGTTTTTCGAGGAGCTCTCCCAGGAAGGGGTTGGGTTTGACCGATTGGCCGAGGCGGATGCATATGCGGAGTTTGGGGAGCATTTGACAATTCTTGCACAGCTCAAGGAGCGGTATCGTGTGCTACTCGAAGCGCGGGGGTTGACCGATCGGATGTTTATCCCCGATCAGTACCGGCTCAACGAAGGATTTGTCGCGCAGTTTGAGCGGATCGAGATTTTCCTTGAGGGGCTTTTGAGCCGGTTTGAACTGGAACTGTTGGATCAAGTTTCCGCAGACACCGAAGTGATTCTTCACTACACCACAAGTCCGTTCAGCGGCAAGATGGAGACACGGATGGCTGAGCGGGGGATTGCGCCGGCTCATCATGCCGAAAATGAGATCAACCTGACCCGCAAAACCAATAGCCACATACCGCTCAAACATACTCCGATCGCAGTCTCTGTCCATGCCGTCTCCGAACGGTTTGAGCAGATTGCCGAAGCGCTTACGCAGATCGAGGGGATGGTCTCTCGCGGGATCGCACCGGAGCAGATTGCGCTGATCCTGCCCGATGAGAGTTTCAAGGAAGACTTTCGTCTGTATGATCGGCTTAACAACCTCAACTTTGCCATGGGGTTTGACTATGCGCATGGACGAAACTATAAAGTCCTTTCCGCATTGGCTGAGCATTGGCGGCTTCCGGATGCTCAAACGGCCGAACGGTTGGAGCGGTACGGGATCACCGAAGAAATTCTGGAGAAGATCCCCAAAGATGGAGCGGTGAACATCCGTGAGTTTTTCGATCGATTCTTGGTACTGGAGCTGAGCGAAAACGACCCGCTGCGGATTGCTCGTGTCGCCGGAGCACACGAAGAGATGCTCCACCTCTTCCCCGATGAGCGGCTCTCCATGAGTGGATGGCTCTCCCTGTGGATGCAGAAGCTCTCCACCATTCGGATCGACGACCTGCGGGGCGGGATGATCACGGTGATGGGGGTGCTGGAGACGCGCGGCGTGGCGTATGAAGGGGTGGTGATCGTCGATTTCAACGACGGCATCGTCCCGGCCACCACCGCCAAAGACCAGTTTCTCAACTCTCAGGTGCGTGCCTTTGCCGATCTGCCCACCCGCAGCGACCGTGAAGCGTTGCAAAAGTACTATTACCATCGTTTGCTTTCCCAGGCACGCGAAGCGGCGATCCTCTATGCCACGGCCGATGACCGCCTGCCGTCGAAGTTCCTGTATGAGCTTGGGATCGAAAGTGTCGAGCCGGCGCCGACCCCTATGGGACTGCTGTACGATCAGCCCGTTCGCCTCGTGCCTGAGTCCGATCCGGTAGTGGAACATTTTGACTCCACGGCACAAACATGGTCAGCCTCTCGGCTCAAGACATGGCTTGGGTGTAAGCGACGCTATTATTACCAATACATCCGAAGGATCAAA
>WFSU01000146.1 GCA_015485845.1 Nitratifractor sp.
GGTGGCCGTCGTCGAAGACCATCGTGGGCGCCATCATGGACGGCAGGCGCACCCCGGCAGGCCATTGGAAAAATCCGTGAGGATTGAGATCCTCTTCGCCGAGCATGTTGTTGAGCATGATACCCGTCCCCGGGATGAGGCGGCCGCTCCCCTCGCCGTTGGTGGAGGTGACCGAGGCGGCGTTGCCTGAGCCGTCGATGACGCTGATGTGGGTGGTGTTGCCCCAGCGGTTGAGGCGCTTCTGGTGGCTGAGGAGGTAGTGAGCCAGCAGAGGTGCATCGTGCAGGATAGCGGCAAGATCGGGATCGTGGAGGCGGGCATCGACGTGCTCCCGGCGAAACTCGGCTGTCGTGGCCATCGACGCGACGAGATCGCGCAGATATTCGGGGGTGTTGAATCCGTTGTACTCCTTTTGGCTCAGTAGCTCAAGGGCAAAAGCGATGAGAATCCCTCCGGCGGAGGGGGGCGGGTTGGTTGCAACCTGCCTGCCCCGGTAGTCGAAGAGGATCGGGTCGCGTTTCTCGACGGTGTAGGCGGCGAAATCTTCCCGGCGGAGGTTGCCGCCGTGAGCGCGGGCATGGGCTTCGATCCGCTCGGCGATCTCTCCGTGGTAAAACCCGGCCGCCCCCTCCCGGGCAAAGGTGTCGAGAAAGTCGGCGTAGTCGGGATTGTGCCAGGGGTGGCGGGTGCCGATGAGGGTACCACCCGGCGCGAAGAGATCGCGCACCTCCCCGGTGGACTGGACGATAGGGGCAACCAGATCAACCAGACCGGCCTGAAGCGGGCTGAGGGTGATCCCTGTGCGGGCATACGTCTGTGCCGGAGCGATGAGGGTGTGCATAGGCAGGGAGCCAAGATCGCGGTGGATTTGGTCAATCCCGGCGACCATTCCCGGTACGGCGATGGAGGCGGTGCCGATGTGAAAATCCTGCGTCGTCGTTCCGAAGTCCACCGAGATAGGGTAAAACTCAGGATCGTCGAGGCGGTTGGGCGGGACATCGACGAAAAAATCATACAGTACCGGCCGCTCTCCCGCACGGCTGGCAAGCATAAATCCGCCGCCTCCCATACTGGTAAGGATCGGTTCGCTCATGGGGGCGGCGAGCATGGCGGCCAGTGCCGCATCGAAGGCATTGCCCCCTTCACGCAGGATGGCCGCCCCGGCCTGAGCCGTTGCGGGGTCACCGGCGGCGATGACGCCTTTGGGGTTGTTCATGGGTTGGGCTCCTTTTTTTAGTGAATAGTGAATGGTGAATAGTGAATAGTTTTGGTATGCGTTGCTTGTGCAACGCTATTATTGAGTGGGGACGCGACTTCAGTCGCGTTTGGTGGGACTGAAGTCCCAGCCCCTTTTTGATAAAAGCTTTTCGCAGAAAAGCATACCAAAATTCCTCACTCCTCATTCCTCACTCCTAATTTAAACCACGATCTCCTCCCGAATCACGGTCGCAAAATCTCCGCTCTTTTGGTAAAGTTTTCGGAGTTTTTCGGCGATGGTCTCTTCGTGGGCAAGCTGGATCAGTTTGGCGACATCATCTTCGGCGTTGAGTGCGGTGAACGTGTCGGCATCTTCCATCTGGCCGATGAGCCGCAGGAGGGCTTCGCGGATCGTACCGTTGTGTCGGTGGTCGATGAACTGTCCGTTGAGTCCGTGGCGCAGAGCGTTCCATTTGTTCTGTTTGTTGATCTGATGGAAGGTTTTCTTGGCGGGGTGGTTGGCGGCGTAGCGGATCAGTGCCTGATAGAGCAGGGTGATCAGCCGCAGGCGCTCTCGGTCGTAAAAGGCATCGCAGACCCGCAGCTCAAGCGTGCCGAAGGTTTGGTGGATCCGGACGTCCCACCAGACATCCTTGATGCTCTCGATGGTACCACTCTCAAACAGGCGGTCGATGAGGGTGCAGTACTCGGCGTAGGTTTCGAAATGCTCCGGGATCCCGGCGCGGGGGAGGCGCTCGAAGATCTTGCTGCGGTACGACTGGAGCCCGGTATCTTCCCCGAGGGCAAAGGGGGAGTTGGCCGAGAGGGCGAGGAAGAGGGGGAGGTAGCGGATCGAGGCGTTGTAGCCCCGGATGGCGGCCGTCTCGTCGGGGAGGGCGACGTGGATGTGGAGGCCGCTGATGAGGAAGTTTTTCAGCACAACTTGGAGCTCTTCGGCCAAAACGTCGTAGCGGGGATCGTGGAAGCGTCGGCTGTCCCCTTTGCGCTCAAAAGGGTGCACTGCGAGTGCGGCCAGTTCAATCTCTTTCGGTTTGCCAATGGTGCGCAGAGTGTGGAGCGCCTCCATGATAAAATCAGCCGCTTCGGCCGCATCCTGACACACCGGCGTGACGATCTCAATCATCGACTGGAGGAGCTCTTTATGGATGTGGGGGACGAGGGTATCCGGGAGGTGGTCGAAGAGGTAGGGGGAGCGATTGGCCGGCGCCATCGTCTCCCGGTCGACGAGGCGCATTTCGAGTTCGACCCCGACGGTGGAGGGGGCATCGGGGTGGAAGATCGTGGGGTCGTAGGAAGGCATTGGGGCTCCTTTCGTTTCCACATTATACCACAGAGTATTACCTCTAATCTGCAAATTGGGCAAAGCATGAGTCACAATTGTTGAGATAAAGCGATGGTCTTTTATCCAACATGGAGGCAGGGCTTCAGCCCTGCATTGCGGGACTGAAGTCCCGACCCCTGATTCAGGTTTGAGGAAGAATATCCCCCAATGCCCGATACGTTCCTCCCATCCGTGCCACCGGGTCGAAAGAGAGCTTGAGCTTCTCGGGATCGCTGATGATCGCTTCGTCGAGGTAGATGTGGTCGATCTGGATGATGACGGGGATGGTGTGGCTTCCTGTGAGATCGACCTCCTGAAGATACGTACCCAGCAGAGCGGCTCGGATCCCGACGGGCATCGGGGGATAGCCCTCGAGGATCGTTTGGGTGGGGATGTCGAAACGCTCCAGCTCACTCTCCTCGCTCGGCAGAGGTTCGGCGCTCCGGGTCATGGGATCGAGGTGGTCGGCCTCGAGGATGCAGATGGTGCATCGCTTCGTCTCCCGGAGGTTGCGGAGGGTGTCCTTGGGGGTGCCGTCGGGTCGGTGGCCAATGGAGATCAACACCGTTGCCGGGTCGGAAGAGATCGGGGTGAAGTAAGAGAACGGGGCGATGTTGGTCACCTCTCCCTCGGTGACGACCCAGGCGATGGGGCGGGGGGTGACGATGTCGGTCATGAGGTGGTAGCGCTCGGTGGTGGGGGTGTCGTGGAAATCAATGATCATGCGGGCTCCTCCTGGAAAATCTCTTCGCGGTAGAGCCGGATATCGGCACCGGGATCGACCCAAAGGACGCCGGTGGAGACGATCAGGCTCTTGATGATGTTGTTGGTGTAGGCACTGTCGTTCATCAGGGAAGATGCTTCGCGGTGGTCGATGAGGCTTTTACGGATCAGTTTGTCGAGTTTGCCGTTGGCGACAATGTCATTTTTGGCAAGGATTTTTTTGGCTTTGAGGAGCTGGCTCATTCGCTCCTCCTGTGATTCGGTACGGCTGATCCCATCGATCCGGCGCATCAGCTTGGCGATCCGCTTGATCATTTTCAGGTACTGCTCCTCGATATGGGGATTGGAGCTGTGAAGATACACACGCAGGTTGATTTGCATCTGTTCGGTCATTTTGACCGCTTCAATGATGTTACGGTTGGCCAGCTTGATGTTGGCGTAGCTTGTCATGTATTCCCGATCGGTCTGGAGTTGTGCCTTGACGGTAAATTCAAGGATGTCGGCATAGACTTCCTTGAGCCGGGTGCGGTAATCGGTCTCGATGTCGACGACCTGTCGGCAACACTCAGGCGAAGTAAAAACCTCTTCGATGGGGGTGTCGGAGAAGAGGGCTTCCTGCGGGAGATCCAACCCCTTGGCAATGATCCGCATGGCATGTTTAAGGAGGCGTTTGGATTCGTCGAGGGTGGCTTTGAATGCGGTGGCCGGGAACTCCAGAGCGGCGTCGTTGAGGTATTTGGGGGTGAGGATGGCCTGAGGGCTCTCTTCTTTGCTTCGGAGTGTTGTTTCGAGGAAGCGTACCAGGGGATTGACAAACGGAATGAAGAGGACTACCCCCATGACTTTGAACATCGAGTCGAAGACGGCGAGGCGGAGGGTGTGGTTGTCCGGGGCGATCCCGAGTGCGTCGCTGATCGTCGTGACGGCGTTGAGGAAGGGGTGGAGGATGGCGATGGCGACGGCAGCCGTGACGAGGTTGAAGATGAGGTGTGCCCCGGCCAGCCGCTTGCCGTCGATGTTGGAACTGAGCGATCCGATGATGGCGGTGATGGTCGTCCCAATGTTGGCACCGATGGTGAGGGCGACGGCGTTTTCATACGTGATCTGGCCGACGGAGAGGGCGGTGATGACGAGGATGATTGTGGCGTGGGACGATTGCATGATGACGGTGGCGACGATCCCCATGAGGAGGTAGATCAGTACCCCTTTGAATCCGGGGACAGCGTAGGCAGCGAGGTCGATGCCGTCCTTGAAGGCTTCAAATCCCTCTTTCATGTAGTGGATACCGAGGAAGAGAAACCCCAGCCCGGTGAGGACGTAACCGACCCCTTTGAGTGCGCGGGATTTCTGGAAGATGAGGAGCACCCCGAAGACCAGCATCGGCATGGCGTAAGCGGCGATGTGCACCTTGAGCCCGAAGCCGGCCATGAGCCATGCGCCGGTGGTGGTGCCGATGTTGGCACCGAAGATGATCCCGACCCCCTGTGTCAGGCCGATCAGTCCGGCGCCGATGAAGGAGATCGTCAGTACCGAGACCAGCGAACTCGACTGCATGAGTGTCGTGCTGACGAAGCCAAATCCGATGCTTTTGTAGAGGCGGTCGGTGGAGGCTTTGAGTATCCGCTCGAGTACGCCGCCGCTGAACGCCCGAAATCCCTCCTCGAGTGCGAGCATTCCGAACAAGAAGATCGCCACTCCCGCCGCAATCTCCTTGAACTCTGGACTGATCCAGAACCCATAGGCCAGGAGGAGGAGAATGGTGGGGAGTAATATTTTTTTCAACATGCGAAATGCCTTTTTTCATGCCGTATTATTGGGTGAACGGCATTTAGAGTGTAAAATTCTATCATAATATTCCCCTTAATACTCCATTTAGATACGCTATGGTATAATCGCGCTCCAATTCTGAGTATTGATGAGTGTTTATCATTAGTGACAGTTGTCAGTACTCACGCACACTATTTTATCCAAGGAACCAACATGACCACTATCCGCATGACCCGCATGGGACGCAAGAAGAAGCCTTTTTATCGTATCGTCGTTACCGACAGCCGCAAGCGTCGTGATGGGGGCTGGATCGAAGCGATCGGCCACTACAACCCTGTCAGCGCCAACAAGGAGCTCACGCTTGATGAAGAGCGTCTCAACTACTGGCTCAGCGTCGGTGCTCAAATGAGCCCTACCGTCAAGCGCCTCGCCGGCAAATAAGACAAGGATACTCCGATGGTCCAAGAATTCGTCATCAGTTATGCCCGGATGATCGCCACCCACCCCGAGGCACTGAGTATCATCGTCGAGCCGATGGATGAGTTCGGGGATGAGATCACATTGTTTGCCGATCCGAGTGATGTGGGCAAACTCATCGGAAAAGAGGGGCGCATGATCAACGCCATCAAGACCGTCATCTCCGGCTGCAAAGCCAAAGGCGGCAAAAGCTACCGGGTCAATGTCAAAGCGGCCGAGTAGTTCTTCTATGAACCCCGAAACCTTTTTTATCGCCCAGATCGGGCGAACCGTCGGACTCCACGGCGATCTCAAACTCAATCTGCATACCGATTTTCCTGAACAGTTCAAAGCCGGAGCCGTCTTTGCCTCCAATCGGGGTGATTTGACCGTCGAAGCGTACAACCCTACGCGGGGACTCATCCGTTTTGTCGGTTACGCCTCGATGGAGAGCGCCAGGAAACTCACCAACACCAAACTCTACAGCACCCTCGAGAAGACCAAAGCCGAAGTGGAGCTCTCCGAAGGGGAGCACTTCTGGTTTGAGATTATCGGATGTGCGGTGGTTGAAAACGGTGTAACACTTGGAGTCGTCGAGGATATCGACCGTCTGACCGATGCCGACTATCTCTCGATCATCACCGATGAGATGATGGTCGACAACGGCTGCCCCAAGTCGTTCCTTATCCCCTACATCCCCCGTTACATCCGGCACGTCGATGCCGAAGCCAAAACGATCGATGTGGTGGATGCCCACGCGATCCTCGAGGCAAGTTGATGCGCTTTACGTTTGTGACGCTGTTCCCGCCAATGATCGAGGGGTATTTTGCCCATTCGATCCTCGGGCGGGCGATCGAAGCCGGGCTCATGCAGATCGATACACTCAATCCCCGGGATTTCAGTACCAACCGCCACCACAAAGTGGACGAGCCGATGATCGGCGGAGGTGCCGGGATGCTGATGACCCCGCAGCCCCTCGACGATGCTCTTACTCAGATTAAGGAAGCCTCGCCCGAGGCACATGTAATCTTCCTCACCCCTGTGGGCAAGCCCTTCCGTCAAAATGATGCCAAACGGCTCGCCGCCCATGAGCACATCGTCCTCGTCGCCGGTCGCTACGAAGGGATCGATGAACGTATCATCGAGATGCACGCTGATGAAGTGTTCAGCGTGGGTGACGCGATCCTCACCAGTGGAGAATTGCCTGCCATGATGCTCTGCGACGCGATCAGCCGCAACGTCCCCGGGGTGCTCGGCAACAGCGATTCACTCTCCGTCGAGAGCTTCGAAGAGGCGCTGCTGGAAGCTCCATCGTTTACCAAGCCCGATGACTACGCCGGACGCGGGATCGTTTCAGAGTTTCTAAAGGGAAATCACAGTAAAATTGCCGACCTGAAAAAGCGCATGGCGCTGCAAAAAACCCAATACTTCCGTCCGGATCTATACCAGAAAGCAAAAGGCACACTATGAGAAACAAGTACATCGAGAGCTTTGAAAAAGCCCAACTCGCCGAGAAAAACATCCCCGATTTCCGCGCCGGTGACACCGTCCGTGTCGCTGTCCGTATCAAAGAGGGCAACAAAGAGCGTATCCAGAACTACGAAGGCGTCTGCATCGCTATCCGTGGTGAAGGCACCGGCCGTACCTTTAACGTCCGAAAGATCGGCGCCAACAGCGTCGGCGTCGAGCGGGTCTTCCCCCTCTACTCTGAGAGCATTGAGAGCATCGAAGTCCTCCGTCGTGGACGTGTCCGTCGTGCGAAGCTGTTTTATCTGCGCGACCGGAAGGGTAAGTCAGCCCGTATCAAAGAACTCCGCAGAAAATAGTTCTTTTGTTCGATTTGCACTCATCTTCGCGGGATGGGTGCAGTCACTTAC
>WFSU01000147.1 GCA_015485845.1 Nitratifractor sp.
TCTTTGGCTCGGAACCCTTTGACATCAAATCCCAGCCACATCAAAATCGGTGAGGCGATGAAGATCGAGGAGTAGGTACCGACGATCACACCCACCAGCAATGTGAAACTGAAACTGTTGATAATCTCTCCACCAAAAATATACAAGGTCAAGACGACAAAGAAGGTGGTCAGTGACGTTAACGTCGTCCGGGAGAGGGTACGGGTGATCGACTCGTTGATGATCCCGGCGAGATCGGGATCTTTGATCTTGCGAATGCCTTCCCGTATCCGGTCAAAGACGATAATCGTGTCGTTGAGTGAGTACCCGAGCAGGGTCAGAATGGCCGCCAGGGTATCCAGATTGACTTCGACTCCAAAGAGCGCAATGGCTCCTGAGGCAATACTCACGTCGTGCACCAGTGCCAGCACCGACGCGACGGCAAAACGCCACTCGAACCGGAACGAAACGTAGACAAGGATGCCGGCGATAGCGAGAAACATTGCCATGAGCCCTTTGGTGCGCAACTCATCGCCAATCTTGGGGCCGACCATATCGACTCGCCGTATCTTGAATTTACCCGTATTTTTCAGCAGTGTCCGCACCTCATCGCCGACATCTTTGCCGACAACTTTGGAGCTGGTCTTCGTCCGGATGACGATCTCATGATCGTTGCCGAAGAACGTGACATTGGCGCCTTTGAAAGCTGGGTTGGTTTTGAGGACTTCCCGAACCTTTGTAATCGGCGCTTTTGTGTCATATTTAACCTGAATCAGCGTTCCCCCGGCAAAGTCGATACCATAATTGAACCCTTTGGTAAACAGCAGCCCCCAGGAGAGGAGTACGAGCACCAGCGAAAGCAAACCAAACTTGCGGCTGGCTCCCATGAAATCGATCGGTTTTTTGTAGTGAAACATTTCCATTATTTTGCCCCCTCTGTCTTGATACCGAACCAGCGGCCAAGCTTGTCACGCGTAATACCGGGCAAAAGCATCTGATACAGCCCATGCGTCCCGAGGATCGCCGTCAGCATCGAGGCAAGGATACCGATACTCATCGTCAGGGCAAATCCTTTGATCGGTCCCGTACCATATGCGTACAATACAATCGAAGAGATCAAGGTCGTAATGTTGGCATCCCAGATCGCCGTGAAGGCATTATCATAGCCGTCTTCGATCGCTTTGGGGATCGATTTTCCCGCATAGAGCAACTCCCGAATCCGTTCGTTGATGATGACGTTGGCGTCCACCGCCATCCCTACTGTCAGGACGATTCCTGCCATCCCCGGCAGGGTCAGGGTCGCGCCAAACAGTGCCATCACCGCGAGGATTAAGAACAGGTTGCCGATCAACGCAACGTCCGCGATCACCCCTGCATAACCGTAGTAAAGGATCATAAAGGCAACCACCAGAACAAAACCAAGTGCTAATGCCATGGTACTCGCTTTGATGCTATCCGCCCCGAGGCTCGGGCCAACGCTGCGTTTTTCCATCACATAGACCGGAGCCAGCAACGCACCCGAACGCAGTGCGATGGCGACGTCATTAGCTTCGTTGAGGGTAAAGTTCCCCGAGATTTGTCCCCGACCTCCGCCGATCCGCTCCCGGATCACCGGAGCCGAATAGACTTTGTCATCCAGTACGATCGCCATCCGCTTCCCGACACTCTTGCCGGAGAAGTCGCCGAAGATTCGAGCCCCTTCACCGTTGAGGACAAAGTTTATCACCGGCTGATTGTTGCGATCGAAGCCAACTTTGGCATCAGTCAGCATGGAGCCGTCGAGGATCGGGATTTGATGCAGAAGGTATTTTTTGGATGCTTCTTTAACATCGGGGAGGATCACATCCCGGAATTTCTTGACTTCGTTGGGGTTGAGGGTATAGACCCGAGCTGCACGATCTTCGTCCACCGCCATCATCTGCAGGTGAGCCGCCCGCGCGATCAACTCACGAATACGCTGTTCATCGGCCGAGGTTTTGATCCCCGGTACCTCGACGAGGATCTTATCCGTTCCCTGCTGGGCAACGGTCGGCTCCGCCAGACCAAACTGGTCGAGTCGGTTCCGGATCGTGTCCACCGCCTGTGTGATCGCATTTTTCTTGGTACGAACGATCTCTTCAGGGGTCAGCGTGACCGTAAAGCTCGCTCCATCAGCCACCAGCGTCGTCCCCTGTAACTCTTTGGCCAGCAGCGCTTTTGCTTTGGGGATATCGTCTTCATCGAGGAGCTTGAAACGAACCGAACTGCCCTCGACCCGCAAATCATCCATCACCATATCATTGTCATCAAGGAGAAATTTCACGCTTCCGGCAATCGCTTTGATGCGCGATTTGATCGCCTCCTCGCTCTTGACCCCGAGCAGCATGTGCAATCCCCCCTGGAGATCAAGCCCCAACGTGATTTTCTTGCCACTCTCACTCTGCACCAGCGACGGGATCGAAAAGACAATCCCGAAGATCAAAGCAAAAATGAAAATCACCACACGGTAATTCAATCGGCTTAACATTGCACTGCTTCCTTACGCGTCAAGTTTGCGTGCGACGTAGGCACGGTCGAGTTTGGCGACGACACCATCACTCAGTTTGATTTTGATAAAATCCTCTTCGACCTTGACAATCTCCACCATCAAGCCACCGTTGGTAACAATCTTGTCCCCTTTGGTCAGTGCTTCGAGCATTGCTTTGTGGGCTTTTTGTTGTTTTTGTTGCGGTCTAATGATCAGGAAGTAGAAGATCGCAAAGAGCAGAATGAGGGGTAAAAATTGAGCCATCCCTTGTGACATAGGATATCCTTTTTATGAAAATTAGCAAACATTTTACCACTTCAGCTCTAACAGCAGGCTTGTTCATCGCATTGTTGGGTTCCGTATGGCTCTACGCAGCATGGGCAGAATGGGATCTGCGGATCCTCACCACCTTTGCCGGGCTTCTCTTTGTGACCCTTCTACTGAGTACCAATCGCCCCACTTGGTTCTGGAGTGGTTTTTTTGTCGGCATCTTCTGGTTTGGGTGGATCGGCGTAAGTTTTTACTACTACCATCTTGCCGGGCTCATTACGGTTGCGATCCTCGGTGTTGCTCTTATATATGGTTTCATATTCTGGATCATTGCCTATCTTGCTGAAAAAATCCCCTATTCAATAATAAGTTTTGCGGAGCAAAACAAACCAAAACTATTCACTCTTCACTATTCACTAT
>WFSU01000148.1 GCA_015485845.1 Nitratifractor sp.
ACCGAAGCTAAAAAAGCAGATAAACCGACTATCATCATCGCCGACACCACCATTGGCAAGGGAGCCGTGGGGCTGGAGGGGAGCCATGAGACCCACGGAGCGCCTCTGGGAAATGAGGTGATCCGAGCCTCCAAAAAAGCAGCCGGATTCCCCGAAGAGGAGACTTTTTGCATCCCCGAGGATGTCCTTGCCCGCTTCCGCTGCGCCATTGAAGAAGGGGAACTGGCCGAGAAAGAGTGGCTCCACCTGCAGAAGCAGGCACCCCTTGCCGAGCAGAATGCCGCACTCGACCGTCTGCTCAACCCGGACATATCTACCATCGACTACCCTGATTTTTCTGAAGTCGCCGAAGCCGCCACCCGCGACAGCAACGGCCAGATTCTCAATGCCATCGCCAAAGCTCTTCCCGGATTTATCGGTGGCTCAGCCGATCTTTCCCCGTCGAACAAAACCACGCTCAAAGATATGGGCGATTTCCCCCACGGCAAAAATATCCATTTCGGTATCCGGGAGCACAGCATGGCAGCGATCACCAATGCCATGGCGCTTTACGGCACCGTCATCCCGTTCAATGCCACGTTCTTTGTCTTCAGTGATTATCAGAAACCCTCCGTTCGGATTGCCGCGCTGACCGGGATCCAAAACTTCTTCGTCTGGACACACGACAGTATCGGTGTCGGAGAAGACGGCCCCACCCACGAACCGATCGAGCAGATCAGCCAGTTCCGTGCCATGCCGGGCTTTTACCTCTGGCGACCGGCCGATGCGACCGAAAACGTCGAGGCGTGGAAGACCGCGTTGACTATGCAAGCTCCTCACGGCTTCGTCCTCAGCCGTCAGAAGCTCAAAACCCTCAAACCCACCCGGGACTTCGGTGACCCCTCACGTGGTGCCTACATCATCAAGCAGCGTGAAGGGGCGATGCTGACGATTATGGCCAGCGGGTCGGAAGTGATGCCTTCCCTGCAGGCAGGATGTTTCCTCGAGCAAATGGGGATCAACGCCAACATCGTCTCGGTACCGTGCCTCGATCTCTTCAATGAGCAGGATGAAGAGTACAAGCAGGCCGTCATCAAACCTGAGACCAAAGTCCTCGCTGTCGAAGCAGCACGCGCGACTGAGTATTACCAATACGCCGATGATGTACTGGGGATGGAAACTTTCGGAGCCTCCGCACCGGCGGGGGAACTGTTCAAACGCTACGGCTTTACGATCAAAGGGATCAAGCAGCGTGCGGCGAAGCTTATGGGAGTCGAAAACAAGGCGATTACCATCGAGAAGTTGGGGGAAGCGTAGGGGCGTCATTGCGCATCTTTCAATGTTTGCAGTACGGGAAGTAGTAGCTGGGGCTGGGACTTCAGTCCCACCAAACGCGACTAAAGTCGCGTCCCCAATAACCAATATATACACGGTGTGCTGTTGAACACCCTATGCGTTACGCAATGTTATCTGGGATAACCCTCTAATACAAAAACCCAAACAACCATAACGGAATGCGATACGGATGATCACTGATGAGAGTATCGACGACGTGGTAGGCGTTGCGGAGTTCTTCGAAGACTTCGGGTTCTCCCTCTTTGCGGGTCAACTGGAAGCGCCATTTGCCGTTGACGACGAACAGATCGTCTTTGGTGCTGGAGAGTTTGCCGATGGCGCTGAGCTGGTTGACGAAAAAGGTTTCCCGGATGTTGGTGATGTCGGCGGCGGGGTTGTAAAAAATTCGGAGGTTGGTGTTGTCGATGTAGATGCGGGCGGGTTTGGTCTTCTGCTTGGTATCCTTGTCGGCAGTGACGACGAGTTTCAGCAGGCCGGCCTCCTGCATGTAGCGGAGATAGTCGTAGAGTTTGACCCGGCTGATCCCGGCATCTTCGGCAATGCGGGAGAGGTTGACGTTGCCCGGATCGGTAATGCTGAGGACTTCGAGGACACGACGCATTTTGTACGTGTATTTCTGCTCCACTTTTCCGGTGCTCACCAAGTCACCGTCGAGGGTGGCATTGAGGGAGTCGAGCATAGAGCGGATGAAGTTGTGATGGGGGGTGGTGTGCGCCGGATAGTAGCCCCGGCGCAGGTAGGTGCGGATCCCTTTGGCGATGTCGAACTGGGTCGAGAGCTCCCGGGCGATCTTCTGATGATCAGCGAGGATGTCGCTGAAGCGGAACACCGGCAGTGGCTTTTCCCGTCCCAGCGACATCAATTCCCGGAAAGAAAGCCCCTGAAGGCGATGGAGGGTCAGCCGGGCTCCGAGGCCGCTCGTGGCCATGGCCGGGCTCCCGGCGAAGAGGATTTGCATCCCCAGCACTTTGTCGTAAATGGCCTTGAGGGTCTTCTGGAAATGGGGATGCTTGTGGATCTCATCAATGAGGAGGTAGCGGATACCCTGAGCGTGCATCTTATCGGCAAATTCGACGAGATCGGTGTTGGCAAGGAAAGGGTAGTCGAGAGTGAAGTAGAGGACTTTTTCGACGCTATGCTCTTCACGGAGAGCTTTGCATCGCTGGAGGAGGAGGGTGGTCTTGCCCATCCCGCTGGCACCGATGATCCCCATGAGACGATCATGGGTCTTGAGTTGGGCATACAATGCCCGATGGAACGTCTCGGGCACGGTCTGGAGTACTTCATCTTCGTACTGTCGGAGTCGTGTCAGCATGGTCTCCCCTTGTCATTCTGTAAATAACTGTGTACAGAATGGTACCACAAAGTAGATTAACGTTTGAGCAGAACCCCCCGGATCGTATCTCCGTCAAGCAGATCGTTGTCAAATTTGACCACTATAATCGCTTCGGTTTCGTTGAGGTAATAGTCGGTGATGCCGTTGAGGCGCTTGAGGGCGTCCATTTTGTCCTTGTCGTAATGTTCAAAGGGGAGGAAGAGGTTGTCCCGGACACCGGGGCTGCGCATCCCGATAATCCAGAGTGTCCAGACGAAGGTTACCGTCAGGACGAGGATCGCTACCCCGCCCCGTCCAAAGTGCTCGTACGCGTACCCGCCGATGGCACCTCCGAGGAAGATCCCGACATAGGCAAAGGTGTTGGCGACTCCGAGAGCGGCACCTTTTTGGTGGACTTTGGCAAATTTGCTCACAAAACTCTGGAGAAGGGGTTCAAACATATTGAATCCGATGAAGAAAAACGTCGCCCCTACCCCGAACCAGAACAGCGATGTCGCCCACCCCATCAGAGCAAAGGCCGCCGCGACAAACGCGATGGAGGCGAGGAACACTTCCTTGCCTTTGTTGTACTTCTCTCCGAAGACCGCAGCCGGTCCCATGGCAATGATCCCAAAAAAGACGGCCGGAAGGTATACTTTCCAGTATGCTTCGGCACCGAGGCCAAAGTGCTGTTGCATGACGACAGGAATGATGAAAAATGCGATCGCCATCGTCGAACTGTGAAAAAGGAAAGTAATGTACATCCGTACGAGGTCTTTGTCCCGAAAGACATGTTTGATCTTCGCTTCTTCTTCGCTGTAACTGTGGACGATCGATGGAGGCTCGGGCACAGCGGTAAAGAGAATCGCCAGTGCGGCCACTGCCAGGACAGCTGTCAGCCAGAACAGAGCACTGACCGAATAGAAGCCCCCGACGATGGGACCGATGATCATCGCTGCCGCAAACGACATGGCAATCGTCATCCCCATTACGGCCATCGCGTGGGCACGCTGGTCTTCGCGGACGTGGTCGGCAATCATGGCCGTTACGACGCTTCCGATCGCTCCAGCTCCCTGGAGGAAACGGCCAAAGAGGAGCATGTAGATGTTGGACGACATTGCACACACGGCCGAACCTGCGGCGAAGATCAGGAGGCCGATCAGCAGGGTTTTTTTGCGCCCGATCTTGTCACTGAGAACGCCATAAGGCACCTGGAGAAGTGCCTGGGTCAGAGCATAGCCACCGACCGCCATCCCGGCCAGTGTCGCCGTCCCGCCCGGCATCCCGAGTGCATATTGCGAGAGGACAGAGAGGACGATAAAGAGACCGAAAAAGCGCAACGCCACGATCATACTGAGTGGGAGAACTTTTTTGAAAATTTCTTTCATGGAGGTTCCTTGTAAGTTTTGGTTATAATCACACTTATGAAAGTTAAAACGGAGAATTATAGTCCTATATCGTTAAAAAAAGGTTAAGAAAATGCAATTAGTCCTTGCAAGCGGCAACAAAGGAAAGCTTCGGGAATTTCAGGCGATGTCGAAGGTGCCCATCGTCCCTTTCGGGGAGGTAATGACACCGTTTGAAATCGTCGAAGACGGTGAGACGTTTGCTGCCAATGCCCTCATCAAAGCACGGGCGATCTACGAGCGACTCGGCAGCGGGCACATTGTCATCGCCGATGACAGCGGCATTTCGGTACCCGCACTCGGCGGCGAACCCGGGATCTATTCGGCACGCTATGCCGGTGCTGGGGCGAGCGACAAAGAGAATTTGTACAAACTCATTGATGGGCTTAAAAATGCCGGACTTGAGCATACCCCTGCCCATTACACCGCTGCCATCGCTATCGTCAGCGAGTGGGGTGAATACGTCGTCCACGGCTGGATGTACGGGGATGCCACCGCCGAAGCACGTGGCGACAAGGGATTTGGTTACGATCCGATGTTTATTCCTGAAGGGTATGAGTGGACGCTGGGAGAGTTGGAGGATGCGGTTAAGAAGGAGCTGTCGCATCGGAGCAAAGCGCTGGCGTTGGCTGTGCCGATCATTGAGATGCTGGGGTAGGGTTGGCTTCAGCCGACCGGCAATATGCCACCATCATAAGGGTGCGCAACAGCACACCAAAATCGCAATGGGCAACCCTGCTTGGGGACGCGACTTTAGTCGCGTTTTGTGGGACTGAAGTCCCAGCCCCTTATTCTCCATTCGCTAATACATGGTGCGCAATTGCACACCCCACGCGAAACATGCATCATGCCAAAACCGCACCTACCTCAGCTTCCCAACCGCCTCCACAAGATCCGTCGCCACCATCGCATAGTCCGCACCGTCGTACATCCCCGCCGCTGTGACCAGTGCCAGTGACCCCTGGATAGCGGCATCGACTCCGCTGTAACCCTGTGCCAGCAGGGAGACGATCAAGCCGGCCAGCACGTCACCGCTCCCCCCTTTGGCGAGGCGGCTGGTGCCGAGGGGGTTGATGTAGAGTTTCCCCTCATTGGTGATGAGCATATTGGCGCCTTTGAGGAGGAGGGTAGCGTGGGGGTAGGCATCCCCGAAGCGGCGCACCAGCTCGAAACGGTTGGCCTGGACGTATTCGGTGGTTAGTGTCTCGTCAAAACAATGCCGCCAGAGGCGGACAAACTCCCGGGGATGAGGGGTAAGAACGACGGTGCGCTCTTTCTGGTCGAGCACTTCAAGCAGTGTCGGCTGGTCGAGCCCGTCTGCGTCGATGACGATCGGGGTCATCCCTCTGATAACACTGTTGTGGAGGAATTCCGCCTCAAAATGGTTCCCCATACCCATCCCGATGGCCAATGCCGTCGCATTGTAAGGGACTTCCGAAGCGGTCATCAAGTACGGCGGAGGGGTGATCGTTTCACGGGTCACCAGCGTCACGAGCCCTGCCCCGAAGCGTGTCGCTGCCATCCCGCTGAGGATGCCTGCTCCGGGCTTCTCTCCGCAGAAGACCGCCGCATGGCCGAACGTCCCCTTGTGGGTATCGAGGGCAAATTCCCGGGTCGGCAGTGCCAGATCGTCCCGGTCCAGGAGGTAGCTGGCGACGGGCATCCCTTTGGTGTACTGGTTGTATCGGATTCCGAGATCGACCCGGACAATCTCTCCGACGAGATCCTTGACCCCGTCGGCATAGAGGGACTCCTTGCGGGCACCCATCGTGATGGTGATGTCCGCATCGAAGGCTACCGAGTCCACCGCCCCTTTGTCGTCGATCCCGGAGGGGATGTCGCAGGCGATCTTAACGCCGTTGAGATCGTTCATCTCATCGACAAGGGTTTGGGCAGCGGCATCGAGCGGTCGATTGAGCCCCGCCCCAAAGAGAGCATCGACGATGATATCTGCTTCACACAACCCCTCTACCACCTCGACGTAGTCCAGTTTCTCCGTCCGGCTCAGCTGTTTCTGTGCCATGGGAGATTTGACGCCAAACGGTAGGTAGAGTTTGACATCGCGGATGTTAAACTGCAACTGTCGTGCCAGAGTGATCCCATCCGCTCCATTGTTGCCCGGTCCGGCGACGATGAGGATTGATCGCTGATCAGGGAGATGGGTTTCGATGTACTTTTTGATCCCTTTGGCGGCGTGTTCCATCAGGATGTCTTCGGTCAAGCCGTATTCGTCGTAACACCGGCGATCCATTTCATAACAATCTTTGAAGACTTTTCTCATCACGACTCCTTTGAGAGTATTTTAGCATATAGACTTTCATATTGACTTTTGGTCGTGGATTTGCCATGATTCTATAGGTGCCGTTGACATCTTTCTGTTTTTTCTTTATAATACGTACAGAATACAGGACAGCGAAAGGGACAGAATGCAGGTTGTGAATTTTACGGAAGCTCGGAATAACCTCAAAAAAATTTTTGATGATGTGTACCACAATTATGAAGATGTTGTTGTCAATCGTAAAAACGGGGAGAATGTCGTTATCATCTCCCTCGACAAATACAACAGCATGAATGAGACGGAGTATCTGCTTCACTCCCCGGCCAATCGCCGCCATCTACTGGACTCCCTCCGTCAACTGGACGAGGGGAACGTTGTGACGATGAGCCTTTCGGAGCTGGATGCAGAATGAATCTGATTTGGAGCGAGCGGGCATGGGGAGATTATCTCTATTGGCAACAAACGGATAAACGGATCATCAAAAAGATAAATGCCCTGCTCAAAGATGCCGTACGCGACCCTTTTGACGGAATCGGAAAACCGGAACCTCTCAAGCATGAATTGCAGGGGTGCTGGTCTCGGCGGATTACCGATGAGCACCGTTTGATTTATCGTCCTGCCGATACGGGACTTGATATCATTTCCTGTCGTTACCATTACGGACAGTGATGCACCCGTACTACGCCATTCATACTGCCATTCGGGACTGGTATGCGATCCATGGTCGCCATGACCTCCCGTGGAGGCAGACCCATGATCCCTACCGGATATATCTGAGCGAAATCATGCTCCAGCAGACACAGGTCGGCACAGTCCTCGAGCGGTTTTATTTCCCGTTTCTGGAGCGCTTCCCGACATTGGCGGATGTGGCAACTGCTCCCGAAGAGGCAGTGCTCAAGGCCTGGGAGGGGCTGGGGTACTACACCCGGGCACGCAACCTCCACGCCACCGCCCAAAAGACACAGGGTACTCTGCCGCAGACGTCCACAGAACTCGAACAGCTCCCCGGGATTGGACGTTCCACGGCAGCAGCGATTGCCTGTTTCGCATACGGAGAAGCCGTACCGATCCTCGATGCCAACGTTCGGCGGGTTCTCTATAGATTCTTCCGTCGACGCACGGCAAAAGCACCGGAACTCTGGCGGATGGCGGAGCGGCTCTTTGACCCGGAGCACCCGTATGAATACAATCAGGCGATGATGGATATCGGTGCAACCGTCTGCACACCCAAATCTCCTCGATGTTCCGAATGTCCGCTGAGTGCCCAATGCCGGGGGCAGGCACACCCCGAACGTTACCCCGCTCCCCGTCGTTGTACAACCCGGCCAATCCGCCGTCGTACTTTTTGGATCTATACCGATGGGGAGCGATATGCTATTCACAAAAAGGAGTCACGCCTGCTGGGAGGATTGTACGGTTTTGTCCAAAGTGAGGTAGAGATTGTCGGAGCTTTGCTGGGAGAGGTGGTTCAGCACTACAGCCATTTTAGCCTCAACGCAACAGTTGTTCTCAGTGATGAGCAGCCGGAAGAGTCTGTAGAGCTTCTTACGTTAGCGGAAATAGATACCCTTCCGCTCAGTCGTGTAGATCGGAAGGTATTGGAGATGGTGTCTTCGCATCAAAAAAATGCTATAAAAAACGGTATTGAGTATTTCGAATCTTCAAATGGGTATAATAAATTCTAAAAAGCCGGGAGCAACTATAGATGACTGAGCGGTTCTCGATAAGTATATTATCGGTTCTGCTACCGATACGCGAGGGGTTATCACTGAGGTGAGTCAGGCTTTTTGTGATACGTCCGGCTACACGGAGCAGGAGCTTATCGGAAAAAATCACAATATTGTGCGCCATCCGGACATACCCAAAGAGGCCTTTCAAAACCTGTGGAAAACGATCAAGGAGGGGCGACCGTGGCAAGGCAAGATCAAAAATCGTAAAAAAGACGGTGGACATTATTGGGTCTATGCCCATGTCGAACCGCTGAGAAATGCCCTGGGTAAGATCGACGGATATTATGCTGTGCGGATCGATATTACCGAGATGGAAGATATGAGTATATCCATGCAAAGGCAAGAGGAAGAGATGCGCAAGCAGCGTGAGCTTATGGAGCAACAGGCGCGGCTAGCACATATGGGGGAAATGATCAGCATGATTGCCCATCAGTGGCGCCAGCCACTCAGTGCCATCGCTGCGGTAGCCGGATCAATGCACCTCAAAGCCAGAGTGGGAAAATTTGATGCCGATGCCGCCCTGGATCATGCCAACAAGATCGAGGAACTTTCGCGTCATATGAGTGAGACGATCGATGATTTTCGTAATTTTTTCAAGCCGGATCAACAAGAGACGTACACCAACTTTCAAACCATGATTGACAATGTCCTGTCCCTCATTGGTGGTACGTTGCAGAGCAAAGGGATAGTGGTTACGGTAGATATCCACACCCTCCGTCCGCTGTTGACGTATGAGAACAAAGTCAAACAGGTGCTGATCAATCTGGTCAAAAATGCCGAAGATGCCTTGTTAGAAAATGAAATAGAAAATCCCAGAATACATATTGAGATCCGAGGCGCCTATTTCTGTATTCGGGACAATGCCGGAGGGATACCCGATGCGGTGATGCCCCGGATTTTTGAACCCTACTTCTCAACCAAAGAAAAAAAGGACGGCACCGGCCTGGGACTCTATATGAGCAAAATTATTATCGAAGAACATTGCCACGGTTTGTTGGAAGTTGAGAACAGTGACGAGGGGGCACAATTTTGCATTACATTACCCCCCGCCGAGGATGAAGTATCATGAAAAATTTTGACGACGTTGTCCTTGTTTCACAGCAGATGACACTGCTCTATGTTGAGGATAATCCTCAGGCTCGTGAGATGACGACCATGATTTTGACCGACATTAACATGCCCAGACTCACCGGGATCGAGATGGTGCGGAAAATTCGGGAACACGATACCAATGTCTCCGTGGTGGTTTTGACCGCGCATAACGATGAAGAATATCTTGTCGACAGCATCGGTGTCGGGGTAGACGGATACCTCATGAAGCCGATCGATGTCAAAGAGCTTTTTGACTTGATCGCCCGTATCGTCCAGAAATATCAATATCAGAAAGAACGCATGTTTCTCCACGCGCACCATGAGGCAACCGACCTCAGTGCCATCGTCTCCAAAACCGATCCCGCTGGGATCATCACGTATGCCAACGATGCGTTTTGTGACATCAGCGGGTACAGCCGTGAAGAGTTGATGGGCAAGCCCCACAGCATCATCCGGCACCCGGACAACCTGCCGGAGATATACCGTGAGATGTGGAGGACGATCCGGGATGAGAAACAAGTATGGAAAGGCGTACTCCGCAACCGTGCCAAAAATGGAAAAAGTTATTACGTCGATGGGTTGATCATGCCGGTGCTCAATGCCCGGGGAGAGATCGTCGAGTACATCGCTTCCCGCCATGACATTACACACATCATGCGTCCTTCCCAGCAACTCCAGAATGCGCTCAAAAAATTTCAAGAGCAAGCCTTGCTTTATCTCAAAATGAAAAACTTTGAAATGCTTGAAGGGTTTTACGATACGGAAGCCCTCGAAGAACTCCAAATCAACATGACCCATTTTCTCCAGGAGCGCCTCTCTCCAGTCTACGATTTTGATCGGATTTACCCTCTCGGGCATGGGGAGTTTGCTCTGTTGCTGAGCCATCCGGATTATCTGGAACAGGAGGGGAATGAGCGTCTGATCGAAGAGATTAAAAGGATTCAGCATACGTTTGAAGAGGAACATCTTCACGTACGGGGGATGCAGGTCAATACTTCGGTCATGATCAGTTTGGTGTGTGGCGATGAGACATTGATCCTCGAATCGGCCAAACTGGGGATCAAGAAACTCCTCGCGACGCATCAGGACTTTATCTTCGCAAACCAACTGGCCATCGAAGAGCAAATCCGCACACGAAAAAATATGCAAATGGTCAGCAAGATCAAAGATGCCATACTCGAGTCGCGGGTCATCTCGTGTTTTCAGCCGATCGTGGACAATCGCACCCGGAAAATTGTCAAATACGAATCGCTCGTGCGCCTTGCTGACGGCAACGATGAGGTGATCGCCCCGCTTGGGTTTTTGGATATTTCCAAAAAATGTGGATGCTACCCTCAAATCACGGAGATGGTGATCCAAAATTCGTTTGAAATGCTCACGCGTACCGAAGCGGATATCTCCATCAATATTTCTGTGGCGGATATCGAACACCGTCCGACCCGTGAGATGATCCTCACTTTTCTGCATGACAATCACGAACAGGCACACCGGTTGGTTTTTGAGCTTCTCGAAGATGAGATGACAGAGAATTATCGGCGCATACATTCTTTTGCAACCGAAGTTAAAACCTTGGGTGCGCGGATCGCTATTGATGACTTTGGAGCCGGATATTCCAACTACGAGCGCCTCCTCTCCTACCGTCCGGATATCCTCAAGATCGACGGCTCCCTGATTCGTACCATCGACCAGAACAGCTACTCCCTCTCTATCGTCAAAAGCATTGTTACTTTTGCCAAGGAGCAAGGGTTGGAAACGATTGCCGAGTTTGTGGAGGATGAAACGACATTTGATCTCGTTCAGAATTTAGGCATTGAGTATTCTCAAGGCTATTACTTTGGTAAACCTCAGCGCCTTTAGTGCGTCTTTGGTCTATTGTCTCTTTCCTGTTTACATTCGTTCACAATTCATTGACAACCCGTTCGCAAAAGTGTCCTATGATTGCACTATCCCAAGAAGTTGGGAAACAAAGTTTAAAGGACACATTATGAAAACAAAAGTAATCGTACTGGCATTGGCCGGTTTGGGTTTGACGACAGCGTTGATGGCCGGCGGCTCTCAGGGAGACTGCGATGGTGCGCGGGGAGAGCGTGGCCAGCACGGCATGTATCAGCAGGGTGAGCGCGGGGAGCGAATGTACCGACGCGGCCACCGACAAGACCGGGGGATGTGGCGTAAACACCGTCAGAATCGGATGGGTTTCCTGCGTCAAATGGGACGCAAGCTGGATCTGACCTCCGATCAGCGTCAGAAGATCCGCGCCCTGGTTACGGCAGAGCGTCAGGCTCGGAAAGCTGAACATCAAGGGCAACACCGACAGGGAAAACAACGCGCCGGTCTGTTCGGTACGCTCAATCCCGAGACATTCATGTCGGCTGACCATTTCGACAAAGAAGCGTTCAAAAAAGCGGTGAAAGCCCAAGCCGAGAAGCGAAGAGCCGAACGCAAAACCCAGCGGGAAAGCCGACTGGATCATCGTGCAGATCTCATGGCAAAGTTTTTTGATATCCTTACCCCGGAACAAAGGGTGAAATGGTTAGAATTGGTCAAAGAGAAGTAGCGCTTCAGCACAATCGCCCGGTTTCACTCGATAGCTCTGGCAGTCGCGAACGCCGTTGGCGCCCCTTCGGGGTTGGGCGCTCCTTTGTCGCCATCGAGTGAAACCTCTGTTTCCAATCATGCAGAAGGTTTCAAAAAAGGAGAAGGTAATGCCCCGCATCCTCATGGTCGAAGACGATGCCCAGATCACCGAACTACTTGAGACTTATCTCGGTCGCTACGGGCTGGAGGTGATGAGCGTCGACCGCCCTTCGGTGGCGCTGGACAAGTTGCGGGTCGAGCAGTACGATCTGGCGCTGCTCGATCTCGGATTGCCCGAGATGGACGGGCTGGAGCTCTGCAAGCTCCTCAAGAAGCAGTACCCCCAGATACCCGTCATCATCTCCACCGCCCGCCACGATGTCAGTGACAAAGTGGTCGCTTTCGAGATCGGCGCTGATGATTACATCGCCAAGCCCTACGACCCCCGTGAACTGGTCGCCCGTATCCAGATGATCCTCAAGCGCTACAGCCAGCTCGGTTCATCGGAAGAGGGTTCGATGTTTGCCGTCGATACCGTCAAAATGCAAATCACACAGGAGGGGCAGGTACTCGACCTCACTCAGGCGGAGTACGAGATCTTCGCCCTCCTGCTCCAGAAACACCATCAGGTCGTCAGCCGGGAATTCATCGCCGGGAGTATCGATGCGATGCGCTGGGAGAGTTCGGATCGGAGCATCGATGTGATCGTCAGCCGTATCCGGCACAAGATCGGGGATGACCCCAAAGACCCCCGCTATATTCGCTCCGTTCGTGGAGTGGGGTACAAATACATAGGAGCATAGGTGAGAGTGCAGATGAATATCCATTCGATCTTTTTCAAGCTCAATCTTTTTTTCGCCGTTGCATTGATTGCAACTCTGCTGGCAGGGTTCTCAGCCGTGATGCGTCTGGGTGCACGGGATCAGGCTGATCTTCTGATCCAGTCACGGCTGTTGATTCGGGAATACCGCACATCGCGTGCCCGGCCGGAGGCACTGATCCGGGAATTCGGTCTCACGGTCGTCCCCCGTACGGCGTGGCGTCCGGTACTCGATGAACTGAAACAAAATCAAAACCGAAAACGATCGTTGAACCGTCCGCACCGTCTCGGAGCCGCCCACGTCATCCCCCATGCCGGGCACCTGTATCTGTGGATACATCCGCACAATTTCAAAATGCTTCTGCGGCAAGAGCAGGGGTTTTTCCAGCGTCTGGCCCTTCCTCTGCTGATGTTTGGAACGATCGTGGTTCTGCTTGTGACCATCTACTGGTTGTTGCGCCGTGCCCTCCTGCCGATCCGACGGCTTCAGCAGGACATCGTCCGGTATGGTGAGGGGCAGTACCCTGCGGCAGAGACGTTTTCGCAGCATCAGGATGAGATCGCCGAAGTGGGCAATGCCTTCTACGCTTCGGCACACCAGACCCGGCGTCTGATCCAGTCCCGCCAGCTCTTTGTGCGCAACATTTTCCATGAACTCAATACTCCGGTCACCAAAGGGAAGATCCTCGCCGAACTGGTGGAGGATTCCAAAACACAGTCGATGCTCGACTCGATCTTTTCTCGGTTGGCTTCCCTGCTCAAAGAGCTGGCGCAGATGGAGCAGATCACGTCGCAGGATACCCGGCTGCAACTCAAGCCGGTACGCATCCTTGACCTGATTGATCAGGCACGGGATCTGCTGTATCTTGATGAACCGATCCCCGTCGATATCACCGAGGAGCAGATGAATGCCGATTTCCCGACGATGAGTATTGCCTTCAAAAACCTTATCGACAATGGCCGAAAGTACGGCCGCAACCTCCGGATTGTATCCGGAAAGGATGGGATCACATTTATCAGTGAGGGCACCCCTCTCATGCACCCTATCTCTTATTATGTGGAACCCTTTGCCTCCGGTGATACGCACACCGGAGAGGGATTCGGTCTGGGGCTCTACATCGTCGATCAGATCGCCCGTAAACACCATCTCATTCTTCATTACCGTCATGAAAATAACCACAATATTTTTTCTTTGAAAAAGAGTTGACAACCCCTTGACCGGAAATGGATATTATTCCTTCTAATCACTCTTTGGCTATAATCGCCACCAATTATGCCGTGACATCACGGATTGACGAGGTATATCATGCTCCTTTTTACCCCCGGACCTACACCCGTACCTGAGTCGGTACGCCAGGCAATGGCGGCACCGACGATCCACCACCGCACACCGGAATTCGAAGCGATTTTCGCCGAAGTGCGTGCGCAACTGTTTGACCTGATGCAGACCGATGAGGTGGTGATGCTTGCCTCCACCGGCACCGGCGCGATGGAAGCGGCCGTGACCAATCTCTGCCACGATACCCTTCTCAATATCAACGCCGGGAAGTTCGGTGAGCGTTTTGGAAAGATCGCCCGGGCACACGGCTTGGACAACGTCGAGATTAAGCACGAGTGGGATACCCCGGCTACCGTCGAAGAGGTGCTTCACACCCTCCGTGCCCATCCGGCCATTGATGCCCTTGCCATCCAGATCAGCGAATCGGCCGGCGGGCTGCGCCATCCGGTCGAAGCGATTGCTGCGGCGGTCAAAGCGGAGCGCCCGGATGTGATGATCATCGCCGACGGGATCACCGCTGTAGGGGTTGAGCCGATCGATGTCACGCACATTGATGCCCTTATTGCCGGGAGCCAGAAAGCACTGATGCTCCCTCCGGGGCTGGCCATTCTCGGCCTGAGCCATGCAGCCGTGGAGGCAATCGGAGAAGGGAAAGGGTATTATTTCAACCTCGCCACCGAGATCAAGAAACAACGCCAGAACACCACTGCCTACACCGCCGCCACGACGTTGGTCATCGGCCTGCGCCGCATCCTTGAGATGATTCGGGATCAGGGGGGACTGGAGCGCCTCTATGACGTTACAGCACGCCGAGCCCGGGCGACACGGGGCGCCCTCGAGGCGATCGGACTGCACAGCTACCCGCAGACTCCCGCTCCTTCGATGACGACGATTGACGATGCTGACGCCGAAGCGATCCGCCGCCTCCTCAAAGAGGCATATGCGATCAACGTCGCCGGAGGGCAGGATCATCTCAAAGGGAAGATCTTCCGAATCAATCAAATGGGGCTCATCGCCCCCCACGAATCGGTCTGGGTGGTCAACGCCATCGAGCGGGCACTGGACAAGCTGGGGCGCCGTCCCTTTGACGATACCGCCGGACGGGTCTTCAATGACCTCTTTTTTGAGCGGACGGATCGGCAATGATTTTCGCACACGAAATCCCTGCCGGGAGCCATCTCTATTTTGGCCGCAGTGCACACACCAAACGTCGGATCGAGACCCGTGCCGCCGAACGACTTCTCGATCAGGGGTACGAAGAGATCGCTACGCCGCTCTTTTCGTATCAACAGCACGAGAACTTTGCCGACCGCCGTCCGCTGATCCGCCTCAACGATGCCGACAACCACGAAGTGAGCCTGCGTGCGGATTCGACTGCCGATGTGGTGCGGATCGTCACTCGCCGACTCGGGCGCAGCTCTCAGGTGAAAAAGTGGTTTTATATCCAGCCGGTCTTTACCTTCCCGACCACCGAGCAGTATCAGGTGGGTGCGGAGGTGATCGACGGGGAGTTTGTCGATGTGACCCGTACGGCACTCTCTCTCATGGAAACACTTGACCTTGATCCGTTGGTACAGATTGCCAACATCGCCATTCCCCGTCTCCTCGCTGAGAAGTATGGAGTGGATCTTGATGCGATTGAATCGATGAATCTTGATGTGATTCTGGCTTCCGGACATTCATGGATCGAAGCCCTTGTGCATATCCAGCACCCTCACGATTTGCAGGATGTCAGCATGTATCCGGCCGATCTCGCCGCCGAACTGAGCCGGATGGCTGACGCGGCTGTGCAGCTTGGCCACGAAAATGTCCTCCTCTCACCCCTTTACTTCGCGCGACTCCGCTATTACGACGCATTGGTGTTCCGTTTGTTTACGGACAACACCGTACTGGCGACGGGTGGCACCTACACCATCGATGGCATCAATGCCGCAGGCTTCGCCCTCTACACCGATGCCTGCATCACTCAGACTCTCCAAAAGGATATTCATGGCTAACCAGGCAGACCTCATCGTCGGACTCCAATGGGGAGACGAGGGCAAAGGGAAGATCGTCGATCACATGGCGCAGACTCACGACTACGTGTGTCGTTTCGCTGGGGGGCACAATGCCGGACACACCATCGTCATCGGCGACCAGACCTATGCGCTACACTTGATCCCCTCCGGTGTCCTCAACCCTGAGGCCAAAAACGTCGTCGGCAACGGTGTCGTCCTCTCCCCCGTGGACTTCATCAAAGAGATGGAGCAGTTCGACGATCTCGAGGGGCGGCTTTTTATCTCTGACAAAGCACACTTGCTCCTCCCACACCATGCTCTTATCGATCAGGCACGCGAACGGATGAAAGGGGACAAAGCCATCGGCACCACCGGCAAAGGGATCGGCCCCGCCTACGGGGACAAAGTTGCCCGGGTCGGTCACCGTGTCGGAGAACTCCTCGACCCGGCCAAACTCACCGCCAAGCTCATGGCTTACTTCGAAATGTATCAAGGTATTTTCGATGTGATGGGCGTTGAATTGCCCAGCGAAGCGGAACTCCTCGCGGAGCTGGCCGGATACAAAAATGTGCTGGAACCCTACATCACCGATACCACGCTGCTGGTATGGGATGCGCTCGATCAGGGCAAAAAGATCCTCCTCGAGGGTGCGCAAGGCACCATGCTCGATATCGACCACGGCACCTATCCCTATGTCACCAGCTCCACCACGGTCAGTGCAGGAGCCGCCAGCGGACTCGGGATCGCTCCGCGTGACATCGGTCGGGTTACCGGCATCGCCAAAGCCTACTGCACTCGAGTCGGCAACGGCCCCTTCCCTAGTGAAGACCACGGCGAAGCCGGGCAGCGCCTCCGGGACAACGGCCACGAATACGGTACCACCACCGGCCGCCCCCGTCGCTGCGGCTGGTTCGATGCGGTTGCTGCCCGCCACGCCGTTCGAATCAACGGGGTTGACCAGATCGCTCTGATGAAACTCGATGTCCTCGATGGGTTTGATGAAGTCAAAGTGTGCGTCGCCTACGAAGTGGACGGCAAACGGATCGACTACGTCCCGTATGACCTCGAAGAGGCTACGCCGGTGTACGAAAGCTTCCCCGGCTGGGATAAAACGGAGGGAGTTCAAACCTTTGATGATCTTCCGGAGACGGCACGCAGTTACATCACGGCACTTGAAGCGATGGTGGGGGCAAAAATGGGGATCATCTCCACTTCACCCGAGCGCGAAGATACGATTGTCCGAAAATAGGTTATAATACTACTCAAAGAAAAAGGGGCACCATGAGACTCAAACCACAACAAACCGGATACGTTGCCGGCAAAGTGGCCATTGATTTGGCCAACGCACCGTTTGTCCGCCTCCCCAAAGGGAAAGACGCCATCGTCGAAGCGGTCAAAAAGATCATCGATGCCAACCTCGAGGTGGAACACGCACTGGACGCCAAAGTCAAAGAGATTATCGATGAGAATTACGACGAAATCGAATTCCAACACGCCGATGAGCGGCAGCTCTTTTTCATGATCAAAAAGAAGCTCGCCCCCGAAGCCGGCGTCATCATGAACTATGATGACCGCTACAACGACCTCTCCCACACGATCCTCGATGAGCTGTACGAAAACTACCTTATTGAGTACGAGGTCAATGAAAATCAGATCAAAAACGTCATCTTCAAAGCGTTCAAAGCCTTCGCCGATTCGTTCGACGAAATCGATGACATTGTCTACACCAAGATTAAAAATATGGAGCGTGAAGTAATCCCCGGCACTCAGGATTATGAACTGCTCTATGAGCGGCTTTATCAGGAAGAGCTGAGCAAGCGCGGGATGCTGTGATTAAATTGGAAATTAGAAGTTAGAAATTAGAAATTAGAACTTTAGGGCGCGTAGGGTGTGCAATAGCACACCAAACCCCCTGACAAGGAGGGAACCATGACCAAAACAAGCCTCTACTTTGAAAACGGACTTTTCCTCGAAGCGCAGAGCTTCGGAGCTGAGGGGACAGCCGTGGGTGAAGTAGTGTTCAACACTTCCATGACGGGGTATCAGGAGATCGTCACCGATCCGAGTTATGCCGGGCAGTTTGTCACCTTTACGATGCCCGAAATCGGCAACGTCGGTGCCAACGCACAGGATATGGAGTCACGAGGAGCCTTTTGCAAGGGGATTATTGTCCGCAATTACCAGCCCCGCCCTTCCAACTTCCGCTCCGAAGAGTCTCTCGATGCCTTGATGCAGCGTTTCGGGGTGATGGGAATCACCGCCATCGATACCCGCTTTATCACCAAAATGCTCCGGGATGAGGGTGCCATGGAGATGATCGCTTCGACCGAGATTCACGACCAGGAGGAGCTGAAAAAACTCCTCGATCTTGCCCCCCGTATCGAAGAGGTCAATTACATCGAGCAGGTGAGTACCCGGGAGCCCTACATCCATACCGACAGCCGGTACGATATCGCCCAATTTGCTTACGGTGTCGCCCAAACCTCCAAGCGGATCATTGCTTACGACTTCGGGATCAAGCGCAATATCCTCAACGAGCTCACCCACGCCGGTGTTGAAGTCAAAGTCGTCCCGAACCATACCCCGGCAGATGAAGTGATCGACGCTTACGAATCGGGCGAAATTCAGGGAGTATTCCTCTCCAATGGCCCCGGCGACCCGCTTATCCTCAAGCAGGAAAAAGCAATCACCGAAGCGCTTCTGGCAGCGAAGATCCCTATGTTCGGGATCTGCCTTGGCCACCAAATGCTCTCCATTGCCCACGGACACGACACGTACAAGCTGAAATTCGGTCACCACGGTGGCAACCACCCGGTCAAAAGTGCTGCCGGTAACGCTGTCGAAATTACCGCCCAGAACCACAACTACAACGTCCCCGACGCTATTACCGAAATTGCCGACGTAACCCATGTTAACCTCTTTGATAACACTATCGAAGGGGTGCGATACAAAGGCGAGCCGGTGATGTCGGTTCAGCACCATCCCGAAGCGAGCCCCGGCCCCCATGAGAGCCGGTATGTCTTTGCCGAGTTTGCGGAGATGCTGTGATGAATCTTGCTATCCTTTTTGGCGGCTCGAGCCATGAGCACGAGATCAGCATCGTCTCGGCCATTACCCTGAAGAAAGTGCTCAAAAAAAGTACGCTTCAATTTATCTTCGTCGATGCGCAGCGGGATTTTTATCTCATCGATCCATCCAAGATGACCTCAAAACACTTCAGCAGCGGGGACTACAAAAAGAGTAAGAAACTTACCCTCAAAAAGGGAGGCTTCCACACCGAAGGGATGCTTGGCTCCAAGCCTGTCACCACCGATGCCGTGCTCAACCTCATCCACGGCCGCGACGGCGAAGACGGCAAGATCGCCGGGATGCTGGATTTTTATCATGTTCCGTTCATTGGCCCCCGTCTCGAAGCGGCAGCCTTGAGCTACAGCAAACTCACGACCAAATTCCTCGCCGCTTCTCTTGGCGTGGAGACGCTCCCCTACGAAGTACTTCGCCGTGACGACGAGCGCAAGATTGCCTTGCCCTATCCGGTCATTATCAAGC
>WFSU01000149.1 GCA_015485845.1 Nitratifractor sp.
GCCGTACATATGGTGAAAAAACCGCTCATTGCGGTAGCGTCCCGGATCATGACGGGGAACCGTAAAGCGTCCAACCGGATATGAATGGGTAAACATATCTTCGATGTCGGCCTGTTTGAGGATTTTATCTTCACTCTCCCGTTTGCCGTCATCGTAGACCATTTGCGTCCCGTCTTTCCAGATGATCTGGTTATTTTGGCACGCTTTCAGTTGGGGATAGGTACGGATCAATTTCTGGGCATGTCTGTCGCATTTGGCATACATAAAGGTACTCAGGATCATAAGGGGCAAAAGAAACTTTTTCATATTATTTCCCCACCCCGAACACAAACAGCAACAGATAGACCCATATTCCCGACAACGAGGTCAAGAACACCCCGATCGCCGTCTGCCATCCCTGTCGGCGGTGCGGAAGCGTATGACCACCGGGGAGGTTGCCGATATCATAGGCACGTTCGGCGACGATGAGGGTACGTACCCACCAGACAATCGTCAAGACCGAAACAACGATGTGAAAGATCAGCACGCCCCACAGCAGGTACTTGGGCAGGGTGCTGTGCTGGACAAAGTCGTGAAAGCCACCCCCGACCCGCACGCCGTATTCAAACCACCCGACTACGATGACAGAGACGATAAAAACCAACCATTGGTAAGCACGATGCACCACATAAGCACCGCGCCGCGCCCATACGATCCCCAGACCGATCAACAACGGAAGCAACGCCACGACGAGCATCACAAAGTCCATGAAAAAGGGAGCCTGTGTCCCCAGAAAACCCGCCTGAAACATGTAATCCATGATCACTCCTTTTGATGCAGATTAGAAGATCACCACCGACTTGATCTCAGTAAACTCTTCGAGGGTGTATTTCGGCCCTTCGCGTCCGATACCGGAGAGCTTCGAACCGCCGTAGGGCTGGATATCGAATCGGACGGTGGGGATGTCGTTGATCACCACGCCCCCAGCCTCGGCATCGGCGATGAAACGCTGCGTCGTAGCGAGCGAATCAGTAAATATGCTGTATTGGAGTCCGTAGGGGGAAGTGTTGATTTTGGCAATCGCTGTCTCATAGTCGGGCACACTCACGAGGCTTACAATGGGCGCAAATACCTCTTCGCAGACGATTTTCATCTCATCGGTGACGTTGGTCATCACCGTAGGAGGGAAGACTCCATCGATCTCTTCTCCTCCGGCAGCGACGACGGCTCCTTCATCCTTGGCACTGGCGACCCAACTGCGGGCACGGTGGCGGGCATCATTATTGATAAGCGGCCCCATAAAAGTCGTCTCGTCATACGGATCCCCCACCTTGAACTTGGCCGTCTCGGCCGCCATCTTCTCGGCAAAGGCCTCATAGACATCTTCGTGGACGTAGATGCGCTGGAGGGAGATGCACACCTGCCCACTGTTGTAAAAGGCTCCAAAGGCACATTTCTTGGCTGCATCATCGAGATCGGCATCCTTGTCCACGAAACTGGCAGCATTGCCCCCAAGCTCAAGGGCGACCTTTTTGATCCCGGCTGTTTTGGTAATGATTTTGCCCACACCAACTGAGCCGGTGAAGCTCACGGCACGAGGGATCGGACTACCGACCAGTGCAGAGCCTACATCAGCATCTCCGTAAACCACACTCAGAGCATCAGGGATGGCGTATTCGCTGTCGATAAAGAGCTTGGCCAGACGGTACGCGGTCAGGGGGGCTTCGGGGGTAGGCTTGAGGACGACGGTGTTGCCCGCTCCGAGTGCTGGGGCGATCTTGTGGGCGACGAGGTTGAGGGGGAAGTTAAACGGCGTGATCGCTACCACAACCCCCAGCGGCACCCGCTGGTAATACGCCATCGCCTTGCGGCCACTCGGCATCGCATCGGTGGGGATCGTCTCACCGTGCAGATTGATAAGCTCCTTGGCCGTCAGCGCCACCGTCTCGGCGCACCGCTGCACCTCGATGCGTGCAAACTGAAGCGGCTTGCCCACCTCATCGACGATGAGTTTGGCAAAGTCCTCTTCGTACTCTTTGAGCTTAGCCGCCACATCCTCCAGCCACGCAATCCGCTGATGCAGAGGCGATTTTGATGCTGCGGGTGCCGCATCCCGAGCAATCTCAAGGGCTTTTTTGGCGTCCTTTTCATCGCATACCGAATAAGAACTCACCTCTTTGCCAGTATAGGGATTGTGGATCCCAATCCGCGCTTCCCGATCCTCCTCGTTTGAACCAAACAGGATCATCGCTTTGGTCTCATCATGACCACCAAACAGTCCAAACATCATGGGTTCCTTTTGGAAAATATCGTTAGTTTATTGTAGCGCAGATGGGGTTAAGGGGTTATGGGTTTTCGTGAAATCTTCGGGAATATATGTGTGGGTTTCTGTGGTGATTTGCTACGGCATAAATGTAGATTGTTTCTTCCTTATATCGATAAAAAACGGTATAAGGAAATACACGCGATACACATTTTCGAATATCATTCTTTTGTATAGGATAGAGTTTTGGAAACTTTCGAATCATTTCTATTGAGATGCGTATCTCATGTTTAAAACGCAATCCCAAACCAAATTCTTGCCGATCATAATAGGCAATTGCATCCTCAAATTCCTGTCGAGCAGGCTCTAAAAATTCAACCTTCACCAAAAACTTCTTCGTAGGAGACGGTTTGAATTTTACCGGATTCAAAAAGTCTATGTCTTTCCATAAGTTCTTCTTCCCATTTTTCCTCAACATCAGGTTTCATAGGGTTAAAGCTCTCAACAAGCTCATTCACAATTTGCAAGCGATCCGATAAAGGTAATTCTAATGCTTCAGATACAATTTCAGTGTAAGACATCATATGCTCCTTTTATTACGGGCATTATAACATATTCACTTTGGCGCTTCGCCATACCGTTTCCTCAAAACAACCAACACCACAAAATCCTTCACAATGAGCGCCAAACAATAGACCCAAATCGCATCCATCGACCAGTGGCGGGGGTAGTTAGCTCCGTAGATGAGAGCCGGGTAGCCGAGGACAAACGGCCATTTGAGGTAGTAAAAAAAGACAATGCCGTTGCCGTAGATGTGGCGCAGGGCGTCCCGCATGGTTACATGGCTCCC
>WFSU01000150.1 GCA_015485845.1 Nitratifractor sp.
CCCGGAAGCGGAGACTTCAGTCCCGCCCAAAGGTCAAATAACATGGCAAACTCAGGGTGAGGCTGAAGCCTTCACTTCCAGATAAATCGCGTTGCGATTGTGTTGGACTGAAGTCCAAGCCCCTGATAACATAGTAACAATCAAACGGTTTTTCCCCGGAAGCGGAGACTTCAGTCCCGCCCAAAGGTCAAATAACATGGCAAACTCAGGGTGAGGCTGAAGCCTTCACTTCCAGATAAATCGCGTTGCGATTTTGGTGTGCAGAAAGAATAGGATTGGGGATGTACGGTATGGCATAAAGAAAGGTTCCCCCACTCAGGGGAACCCAAACACTTCAAAAGGAGGAGGTTTTGTTCCGGGATTTCAAAAGGAGGAGGCTTGCAAGACTGAAGAGCGATTCGGTCTCTAACTCCCGGATACTCTGAAAGTATACCTAAGCATTGTCAAAAAAAAGTCAACTCAGACGCAGCAATTTAAATAATTTCAGCCCGATAAATATCCCGACGGTATCTGCCACCACATCGGCCAGTTCGGCACTGCGGTGGATCGCAAAGAGCTGAGAAAACTCGATAAATGCCCCGTAGAGGATCAACAGAACCACCACCTTGAGATAGTCGACCCTCCATCCCATTCGCATCAGGAAAGCAAGGACAAGGAAGGCGATGGCATGGTTGAGCTTGTCCGACCAGAAAAAGAGCGGAGCGACGGTCTCTCCGGGCAAGACCGAGAGAGTGTAGCTGCCGATGAGAGCAAGGAAAAAGAGCGTACGCCAGAGCAAAGGGTGGGCCACGGCTTTGTAAAAACGTTTACGGCGGTTCGGATTATAGTGCATCGATCTTCTCGGCTATGAATTTTGCAAAATCGTCACCTTCATTGGGGCACGACACGACACGGTAATCATCGTATCGCAGCTTGTTGGCGATAAGACGATGTTCAACATCAAGCTCGAAGTGGGTCTCAGAATTATCGATCGTAAAAGCCAACGGAAGAATCATCACCTTGAAGTTACTGGGGTGACGAAGCATATCCGCAAGATTGGGCTCGAGCCAGGCGGCGTTGCCCACTTTGGACTGATACGCCAGCTCGACGGAGGCAAACGGCATCCCCGCTTGATCCAGTGCCTCTCGTATCGCCACAACACTCTGTTCAACGTGCTCTTGATAAGGATCGCCTGCCTCGATGATCGAGCGGGGCAGCCCGTGCGCCGAGAGGATCAGTGTGTAATCGGCTGTATTCACGCCCTGTGAAGCCACCCTTACACGATCCAGCAGGATATCAATATAGGCCGGATCAGCATAATAGGGCTCGACCAGATGGAGGGTGGGAGCATACCCCATCATCGCACAGTGCATCTGAATATCCTGCCAGGAGGATTCTGTCGTGGTCGTCGAATACTGCGGGTACATTGGAAAACAAACGATCTCCTCGATCCCCTGCTCCCGCATGGCCTGCAAACTCTCAGCCGCAAACAACGGGACATAACGCATTGCCGGAAGTGTCGGCAGACCCGTCAACGCCTCTACTTTGGCCGCCAGCGCATCGGTAATGTCTGTCAAAGGGGATTTGCCCCCCAACTGCCGATAATTCTCCTGCGCTTCATGCAGGCGCTTCTTGACGATACGCTTGCCGATCATCCGCCGCAACCATGGATGCATCGGGAGGATCGCCGGATCGGCAAACATGTTACGCAGGAAAAGCTCCACTTCGTCGAGGTTGTTGGGGCCACCCATGTTGAGAAGGAGGATACCGCGTTTCGCCATGCTCTATCCTGTTTTTTGAGAGGATTGTAGCGAAAAAAGGGTTTTATCCGCGACCGTCGCCACGCGTAGGGTGTGCAATAGCACACCTACCAACGGTTTTTCCTCGGAAGCGGAGACTTCAGTCCCGCTCCATGCTCAATGCGCATGGTGCCTTTTTGGTGGGGCTAAAGCCGCCACTTCCAGATAAACCGCGTTTCGATTGTGTTGAGCCCCTGATTTCAAGACAGAAAAGGCCAGGGGGCTGAGACTTCAGTCCAAAAAACATCTATGCGGCACGCCTCATCGCCACCATCAAACCCGAACCGATCACCAGTACCATCCCCAGCCCCGTCCACAGATCAGGGAACGGATCCCCGAGAAACAATCCGATGAATAGAGCAAAGACTATATTGGAATAACTCACCGTCCCGACGATCCCTGCCTGGGTCAATTCGTAGGCTTTGGTCATCAAGAGCTGGGAGGCGGTCGCGAAGGTGCCCACCGCCAACGCGTAGAGCCACAGGGAGCCGGTGGGCCATACGAAGCGGGCGAAGAGGAAATCCCATTGCGGCAGCGTAACGTATTCACTGATGATCATCAGAAGCACCGGCCCGAGTGTCCCCACCCCCATGAAGCTCAGGACGATCGCCCGGGTGTCGTAGTAACGACGCAATTCGCGGATCGATGTGTAGGCCAGTCCGGCACCGATTCCGGAAAAGATACCCAGTAAGTCGTACTTACCGAAATGGATGCCGCTTGGCTGTGCGATGAGCACGATGCCGACAAACCCGATTGCCACGGCCAACCACCCTGTACGGGAGAGCCGTTCACCGAGGAAAAGATACGCGAAAATCGCGACAAAAATGGGGGAGGTTTTGTTGTAGGTGACGGCATTGGCCAGCGGGATATGGGCAAAATCATAGAAATAGGCCAGAAGGGCGAGGAAGCCAATCGTCCCGCGAAAAAGCAGGAGCCAGGGTTTACCCCCACTTTGACGCAGGGGATACTTTCGCAAGGATACTACAACAAAAATGACACCAAAAACATTACGGAAAAACGTCACTTCAAGGGGGGGAAGGCTCTGACTCAGCTCTTTGGCAAACCCGCCCATGAAGGCAAAGCTGAGCGAAGCCAGTAACATATAAATGATTCCCCGATCGAGGGGGGGAGCTGAAGGGCGACTACGCATCGGTCACGAGGCAAGCATTTCCCGAAGCTCCTCAATTTTGGAATAGCTGTCGACGTTGCCATGACAAGCATGGTCTTCGGGCATCGCATACATCAGCGGCATCGCACCGCTCTCTTTGATGACATCGGTCAGGACACAATTATCACTCGGGACAAGTTTGGCGTCGAGCAGGACATACCGGTAGGTGGCTGATTCAAAGGTGGTGAAGAAGAGCTCTTCATCATCGACCAGATCGACACGATAACCCGCCTTGCTCAGGGTGTGTTTATGAATGTTCTGCACCAATTGTGAGCGACAGTACAAGAGAACGTCCCCATTCGATTTTTCTGTACCGGAAGAAGCGTTGTCCTCTTCCTGAACAGGGGGTTTGACGATGGCGGATTCCACCGAAGGAACTTCAGGTGAAGTTGCCGTCTCGAGGATCGACTCTTCTCTCTCCTCCTTCACGTCTGTCACTTCCGTCGGAGTGATGATGGGTTCCGGTGTTTCGATCTTCGTTTCCGCTTCGGGAGTGTGGGCTGTGACAGGCTCCGCTGCTTTCGTCTCCCGATCGGAGAGTTTGTGATGGCAATGGGCATGGATCACATGCCGGATCTGCTCGATCTGGATCGGCTTGGAGACATAATCATCCAATCCTGCCCGCAGGTATTTCTCCCGATCCCCCTGCAGAGCATTGGCCGTCAGGGCGACGATGGGAATATGCTCGAGTCCTTCACTCTCTTCAAACTCGAGGATCGCTTTGGTCGCGTCAATCCCTCCCATGACCGGCATCTGAATATCCATCAGGATCAAGTCATACTCATGCTCCCGACGCAGGTCAAGAGCTACCTGGCCATTTTCTGCGAGAGTGACCTCCAAATCGAGATTGCTCAAGACCGCCTGGATCAGGTTCTGATTGATCGCATTGTCTTCGGCCACCAGAACACGCAGTCCGGAGAGATCCATATCCTTCTCTGTCGTGGTGACCGTCTCAGTCTGTTGCTTGTCATGCTGCGTATGCAGTCGCCCCATGGCTCGCAACAGCTTGGTATAGGTCAGGGGGCGGTAGATGATCGCGGTGTGATCTCCGTTGTGTGCATCGATCTCTTCTTTGTATGAGATGTACCCCAGCACGACAAAATT
This sequence comes from Nitratifractor sp., assembly GCA_015485845.1. Classification (GTDB taxonomy): domain Bacteria; phylum Campylobacterota; class Campylobacteria; order Campylobacterales; family Sulfurovaceae; genus S017-3. The sequence goes on from WFSU01000150.1 coordinate 4,051, forward strand.
GGCATCCATCTCAAGGATTGACTGGATATTTCGGCGGACTTTTGCCATAGAATAATCGAGGAACACTATATCGAATTCTTGTGCCATTTCCGGCGTCAACTCCGTGATGTGCGTCACATCGGAAGAGAGCTCATTCAGATAACGCATGATCCAGGTATCGTAGCTGGGATTACCGTCATGTGAAGGGCAGAAGTAAGCAATATGTTGGTCAGAGTAAGGTTGCTTCTGACGTTCTTCTCCTGTTTTTTCCAGTTCCAACGTGAAGAAAAACTCCGATCCCTCACCGGGCTCACTGTCCACATCCAGTTTCCCGCCCATGTGTTTGACCAGGTCACTGGTGATGGCTAGCCCCAGACCCGTCCCTCCAAATTCACGCGTCGTAGAAATGTCGGCTTGCGAAAAGGCTTCGAAAATCTTCTCTTTTTGCTCGGGAGTGATTCCGATCCCGGAATCCTGTACACTGAAACGCACAGTGGCTGTATTGCTATCCTCGTGGATCTGCTCGACGACGACCTGAATGTGGCCGCCCGGCTCGGTAAATTTCACTGCATTACCGATGAGATTAGTCAATACCTGACGCAGGCGGGTGGGATCGCCGACCAGCATATTGAGTGCAGGATCGATAAACGTACAATAGCGGATCTTTTTATCCGAGGCGGTCACTTCATGCGGCTCAATCGCCTCACTGAATACTTCGACGGGATTGAAAGGGATCGATTCAAGATCAATCTTCTGGGCACGGATCTTCGAGAGGTCAAGGATACTGTTGACGATCGTCAAAAGGTTATCCGAACTGCTCTTGATGATCTCGGTAAATCCCCGTTGCTCTTCCGTCAACTCCGACGATTCCAGCAATTGGGTAAACCCCAGAATACCGTTGAGCGGTGTACGGATTTCGTGTGACATATTGGCGAGGAAAAGGTCTTTGGCTTTTTCGGCTTCGATCGCCTGTTCCCGTGCTTCCCGAGCCTCCTGCGTAGTGTCGTACAGGAAGCGGTAAATCGAGAGCATATCCCCTTTTTTGATGATCTCATCGAGCTCGGTCTTGCGGGCATCATCGAGATCACTCACCATCTCCTTGAGGGTCTCTTCCAGCGTATACCGTTCCAGCGATGCCTGACTGTACGACCGGATAATCAAGAAAAATGTAAGCAACAGTACGATCATGGCAATGGCATACTGTATCAGACGTGTCTTGACCCAGGACGCATCTCCCTGCACTTCTGTTTCCATCGTATTCATCAACAACGTTTTTGTCTTGTCGACTTTTTGCAGCAACGGAGAAAAAGCTGTCTCCACCTGCGTGCGACTCAAACGGAATTGTCCATCCAGGGCATGATAAAACAGATCGGTACGTATGGGAGATACCTTCTCCATCTCTTTGTTACTCCACGCCACATCTTTGAGTTTGTCCTGAAGGTCTTTATCCGTGATAGACGAGAAATCCGGAGCACTCTCCCGACCAATCAACGTCTCCCACAGCCCCATGCTCCGATCTGAAATTTTTTTCTTCTGCACGAGAATGTATCCGAGAAACGCCTTTTCCAGCGCAAAATCCTTCCCACTACGTATTGTTTTCGCATACGCCAGCGCTTCTTGTCGTAATGGAGGCGTCGAATAGGTTCCAGCCTGAGCAGTGATCGCATTGATGAGCGGCATCAACACTTCTTTGTCGTATCCGTTGGAAAGGATACTGATATAATCATTGTTGAGCGCATCGACACTGACCCGGGCGTATTGTACGTTTTGCTGAATCTCGGTGAGATCCAATGCTCTGTCTTGGTTCTCGAATTTTTTCAAGGTCGCATCACTGTGTGTCCGCGCCTTTTGAAGCTCCTGCAGGAAGTTTACTCCCGAAGACGCCAGATAATTCATACTGATCGCCACCTCTTTTTCCAGAGCGGACAGTACCTCGGATGCTTGCCGTGTCTGGTCGATATTGGTACGGTTTTTCTTGGAGTGCGTGTAGGTATTGACCGTATGATACGTCTGATATCCCAGCCAGGACAATGCGCCCAGAATCGATAGAAGAATCAGATAATAAATAATTCTGTTTCGCATAGCTTCTCCTGAAATCTTTTATTGGTTGGTACTGTGGAAGGCACCGAGAGTATCGATCAAGGTTTCAAGTTGTTCCCCCATCAATGTCCCGATCAACGGCAACGGCAGGGCATCCAGCTTATCCAGATAAATAGTAAACGTACTCCAGAGGACATTGATATTGTTCCGAACCTCTTTGAGATCATCGGCATACGGGTACGCATTGATCGTGACCAGAGCACGGGAAAAACGCCCCATGGCTTCTCTCATTTTATTCTTGAGTTCGGGATCATCTTTGCTCATATCTGCTGCAAGATAATACTTGATGATCTCTTCGAGGATCTGATCCATAGTGCGGGTCAACATCCACATCTCCTCTTCCGGGGCGGGAATATACTGGTGGCGTTTGGCAATGGCCGTGGATCCTTCGACAAAGCTTTCACTGAAATCAAGAATCTCTTTGCCGCCCTTGATCGTAGGCGGTTGTTTCAGCAGAGACTCGATCTGCACTTTTTCATAGGCGAAAAACTTCAAAACCCCTTTGGTCTTCGGATCTTTGGTCGAGACGGCAATATCATGCATGTCCGATTCCAACGTCTTCAGATTCTCTTTCAACAGTGCTTTCAGGCGTTGTTTCTGAGGAAACTGGAGGTACAGCAAATACTCTTTGGCCAACTTGCTGCCGGTGTACCGGATGCTGTCTGCCGCTTCCAGCACCCGAACATCCCCACGCGTAGCTGCCGACAAGTATCCGGACAACATGCATAACGACAGCAGACTCAGACCCAATAATTTTTTCATGTTATTTCCCTTTGCGGGCTGCTTTCACCTTGATTACCTCTTTGGCATACTTGATCTGTTCGTCATCCAGTTTTCGTGATGTCTGATACACGATCAACGGCAATCCACCCTCTTCAATATCGAGGTAGAATTGATGGACGATTTTCCAGAGCTTATCCACACGGTTCATGATCTGGTTCATTTTCGCGTTGTTGCCTTTGTAGGATTTCATCCCCTGAAGGAGACCCTGGAAATGCTCAACGGTCTTTTTCATTTGGCGCACGGTCACATCATCTTTGAGACCCGCCTGATACGCCATGTAGTATTTGGCGATCTGCTCAATGTCGTAGCGCTGCCCTTTGAAAGCAGCGCCTTTGTACTTGGCTCTCTTACGAATTTGATCAGCGACCTTCAACTCACCTTCGGAGATCGCTTCAGCCAGATCGACCACCACCGCTGCATTGTCAAGGCTGTAGGGTTTCTTGACCGTATCTTTGATTTCATCAACGTTCATGTCGATAAACGCCATCAGGTTTTTGATTTTCGGATCATTAATGGAGTCCGCAAGCTTTTTCTGCCTGGCATCAAACGCTTTGAGCGCAGCTGCCATCTCTTTTTTGGCTTTGGTGACGGCTACTTCATTGCCGATATAGAGGTAGTCCTTGGCCACAATCTGAATCATGACCCGAGAAGACATAGCCGTCTCGAGGAGCTTTAGCGTCTCAACATCTGCTCCTGCTGCTCGCAACATACCAAGACTACCTACCGACACCAGCAGGATCACCGTACCCATTTTTTTCAGTAGTTGTTTCATCTGTTCTCCTTATTTAGTTGATTGCACATAAAGCTCGGTCAGCTCGGAAGCTTTTTTGAGCATCGCATCGGTTTTTTTGATCACGAGCGTAGGAGTCACGACCTTCGACTGATTCATCACATCGAAAAAGAGGTACGTTTTCTCCAAATCCTTGAGAAGCGCCTGCATGGGGGGTTGCGTCTCTTTGGCTTTGCTCAGATAGTCCAGCGCATAACGGAAACGCTTCATCGGCACATTGATCTTTTCATCTGCATGCGGCATCCCCCAGGCACGAAGCTGGTACACGGCAGCGAGTGCCTGAGAGACGGCACGCAATCGCCCGGAGACATTGATCGACTGTGCTGTGGCTTTGTTCCCGCTTTTTGCCAGGTGATCGACAAACGTATTGAGTTTCTCTCGAAAGTCAATAGCTCCTTTCGCAAACGTACTCGCCTGTTCTTTCCGGGGAAGTTCATTTGTCATTTTTTTCACAGCATCCCACAGCGTACCAATCTCTTTGAGTTCCGCTGACAACGCTGGGTCTTTGACATAAGCGACCAAAGACGCATGCGATTCCTGAAAATCTTTTTTAATCTTTTTCAGATCACCGGCAGGATCTTTGTACGCGAGCTTTTCACCGATCATAATGTAGTCTTTGAGCATCCGCATGGTATACATCCGCTGTCGACCGGCAATATTGACCGCCTCATTGAGGGTGTGGATTTCTGCACCGGATGCCAGGGTCGGCGGCAGCCAGAACAGGGCGATGATCCCCAGAATGATCCCTTGACTTTTTCTCATGCATTGTCCTCCTCGGCAGTAGTGTTAGGAATTAGTTCCACCATTATAACCTCATTTTGTCAAATTTCTGTCAAGATATCCACAGTCAATCATTGTTGGCTCTGTCAGCGCAGAGAACTCAGCAATGTCGAGACAGCCGTATATTCAGTCACTTCTGCCAAATCACACCCCAGTCGGGGATTGACATAACCGTAGATAAAGAGCCTGGCTCCGCTGTCCCGTACCTGATCAAGAATCCGGCAGCGCTCCAGCTCGACCGAATAGGTATCGATCAATACAACATCCGGCCTCTTACTCTCGAGGGTCTGTAAAAGACTCTCTTCACTCGACACCGAGAAAAAGGTATGCCCCGCATACTTCAGTGCATCCTGATGGATACGCTGCACCAATCCCTTGGACTGGCTGTACATCAATACGGTATAGAAATGGAACAGTCCCAGCATCTCCTCATCCGACGTCTCGATCTGCAACAGTGTCTCCTCCTTGGGGATCGGTTTAGCACAGTGCTGCGTCAGGATCTGGCGAAGCTGATCAAGGTTGACCGGCTTGGAAATGTAATTATCAAACCCCTCGCGAAGGTAACGTTCGCGATCTCCCTGGAGGGCATTGGCCGTCAAAGCGATGATCGGTACATGCACCATCCCATGGGCATGTTCGTATCGCAAAATTTCCTGGGTCGATTCGATCCCCCCCATGACCGGCATTTGGATATCCATCAATATCCCGTCAAATTCCTGGGCTTTTCGCATCTCCACTGCTTCTTTACCGTTGTCGACCAGTGTCGGGACGATCTCCATCCCTTCGAGCACCCGTCCGATAAGCTTCTGGTTGATCGGGTTATCTTCGGCGACAAGGATACGCAACTCTTTCAGGGTCACGGGCTCTGCCGGGGCGACTTCAGATACCGCCGGGGCGGAGACGACTTCCACGCTTTCATGGGCGCGTATCAGTTTTGAGGCGGTCAGCGGACGGTAAATGATCCGATCGACTCGGCTGGAGAGATTATCCGTCTCATGCTTCTGCGCCATGGTACTGATCAGGATGGTTTTCTTGCCAAGCCAGAGCATCTTTTCGATATTTTCCCGTGTATCCCGGTCAGAATAATCCAGCAGCAGCACATCCACATCGTCCATCAAATCCAATTCGTGATCACCGACCATACGGAATCGCGCCCCCATGGCGCGGGCATAGAGTGCCAGGTTGCGTTCCATCTGTCGCAACGTGGAGTGTCCGGTGTGGTAAAAGGCGATCGTGACCCCTTCAAGCCGGTTCCGGACATCTTCATCCTCTCCCGCCCGCTCAAACGTCAGCTCGAAGAAAAACTCCGACCCAACCCCTGCTTCACTGACCAGATCGAGTGTCCCTCCCATATGGTGAATGATCTCCTGAGTGATAGCCAATCCAAGCCCTGTGCCGCCAAATTCACGTGTCGTACTGGTATCTGCCTGGGAGAACGGCTCAAAAATCCGCTCTTTCTGTTCCGGTGAAATGCCGATACCGCTGTCCTTGATACTGAAACGAACGGTGACGATATCGTTGTTTTCTTTGATCTTGCGTATGTCGACATCCACCGTCCCCCCTTCATGGGTAAATTTGACCGCGTTGCCAATGAGATTGGTCATCACCTGGGTGATCTTGGTGGGATCGCTTTTGACGCGAGGGATCATCGGATCGATAAACGTGCTGTACTCGATCCCGCGTTCCAGCGCACGAGCCGCATGAGGTTCTATCGCTTGCTCAAGATCGTTAACCAGGCTGAAAGGGATCGATTCCAGTTCGATCTTTTCTGCGTGTATCTTGGAGAGATCGAGGATATCGTTGACGATTTTGAGCAGGTTGGCCGAGCTCCCTTCGATTACACCCATAAACTCTTGTTGTTCCGCCGTGAGAGAGGTACTCTGCATCAGTTGGACAAACCCCAGGATACCGTTGAGCGGTGTTCGGATCTCATGGGACATATTGGCAAGGAAGATATCCTTGGCTTTTTCTGCTTTCACGGAGCGCTCTTCAGCCGCACGCGCGGCCATCGTTGTATCGGCCATGAAGCGATAGACCGCCACCCGATCGCCTTTGCGCATGATGGTTTCCAGCTCTTTACGCCGCTTGGCATCGAGATCGCTGACGATTTCCCGGAGGCTCTCTTCGAGCGCATTTTGTTCCCGTTTCGTCGTATACAAAAACCGATACAGAAGGTACAGGAGGATCAACAGAACGACCATCCCGACGAGGAGCTCAATGAGGAGCATATTATTGCGTTCTTTTTCCTGCGTCAATGTGACATCCATCTCATCCATGATTTTTTTCTGGGTGCGTTCTAAAATATGCATCGGTTCAAGAAACGCATTTTCAATATCGTACAATTGCGTGACAAATCCAGCGGTATCAGCATGTTCAAAGATGTCTCCACGGATCGGTAACAGACGATCAGCAATGGTCTGCGCATCACGAGCCTGATCCGAACCATCACTTCCGGAGTGCCCGGATATCGTAGAGACGGAAGCGCCGCCTCCCCTTTCCATGATGGTTTCCCATGTTTGTATATTTTTATCCGATACGGGCTGGCGGCGTGAGAGGAAAAATGCCAGCAATGCCCGTTCATCCGCCAACAATTTTTTATCATAAAGGATCTGGATATAGTGAGAAATCTTCTCGACATCACCCGTCTGTACCGAACCGACATCGAATCCCTTCAGGAGCGTTCGAACCGGCCCCTGACTCTCCAACGCGCTGAACAATGCTTCTGCATTGGGATCCAAAGTGTCAACACGGGTACGAATCGCATGGAGTTGGCGGACGAATCGATCCATGTCCAGAGAAGCGATCTGTGGAGCAGAGCCGTTTGATACGAGCTTCCGTACCTGAGCAATCAACCGATCGACGTCCTGCCTGCTGCTTTCGAGGCGGTCGAGATAGTTCACCCCATTGACCCCGAAAAAGAGGGCACTCTCAAACTCTTCCCGAGCCGCTTTTTCCATTAAGGTGTTCAGCGTCTGCAGCACGGTCAATGTTTGACGCGTTTGCTTCTGCTGATACATCGTCCGCACCACCATAGCCGAGCGTACCCCGAACACGATAACCAGTGCGATCATCACAACACCAAGGAGATAGAGAAGCTTCGTTTTCATCCGCCGGCCACCTTACTGCTGCTCTTCATGTTGTGCCTGGATTGCCATCAGGAGAGATTGTATATGGGCGACACCCAGGCCGATCAACAGCGGACGGTCAGGAAGACTTAGATTTTTTTTCAAGACGTTCCATGACCTGAGAATGCGCTTTCCTCGCGTATGTTCCTTGGCACTCCAGTAGGCATACTTGTCACACAAACGCATCAATTGTTCAAAGGAAGCACTATGTGCCAGCATTGCCTTGTCATACTTTTTCTGGTCCTGCGTATGATCTCTATCAAGCAGATACTCCTGTTCCATCTCTTCCAGCAGTACCTGCATCTGTGTCAGGGCATACAGAATGCGCTGTTCCGGTTCCAATTCCAATGTGAGCGTATTGTCTTCCGTAATGTGTTCAATCTCGTTTTCAAGTTTCTGTCCCATCTGAAGAAGGTTCGAAAAGTCTTTGGAGTCACCTTTATCGGAAAGTAAGTTTTGCATGAGATCTTTTGCCGAGACGAAATGGGTCAGTATCTGACGGGTATTTCCCTCTTTGAATGCGTTGGCAGACTGGCGTATGGTACGTTCATATGTTTGATAACTGTCGTGGAGTCGAAGCGCATGAATGGTTTGATGGGGGAATGCTTCCCGAAGAAGATAGTGTCGGGAGAAACCAATGAGATTTTGCTCAAGTCGATTCAGCTTCGTCAGAAACGAATAACTGTCCACCGGCTCGGCTTGCGACAAAGTCCCGAGAAAAAGCCAGGCTAAAACAAGATTTTTCATGTACAAAACAGAGCCCCCCTTTCCCTCATTTTTCTATCAATAATCATTGTAATGATAGCGCAAATAACATTATATCAAATAATGTCCTAAACTGAGCACAGAACCCATTAGTTTCAGCCTGTCTCTCAGTACTGTGCATCTGCCAAAGTCACAGCAAACAGCACATCAACCTGATGGCGGTGCAGTTCCCCTGCAGCCTCCTGCAACGTGATCCCGGTTGTCACGATATCATCCACCAGAACAACTTCCTGTTTCTTCGAGCCGGTGTAGTGAAAGTCACGGGGATGGTCAAGACGGTATTGGAGAGTTTTGCCCGCGTAATTGACCCGGTTGCGTGCCAGGAGAGTGCTGTGCATCACGGGGATATCCGGGTGTTGGATTGCCCGGGTCAAGAGCGCCGTATGGGCATAACCATGCCCGACATGTTCATCCACTCCAATTACACCGAAGGGCGTCCCCTCCTGTCGCCGATACTCCTCCACAAACGGGGCGATATAGTGCCGCCCCAGGTGGCGATAGATCCGATGTCCCAGCGGCGTATGTTTGGTCAGAAGAAACGGCTCGATCACCGAGTAATGAAACAAACTCACCACCTCGAGTGTCCCCACCGTCCGTCGGGAAATCGTCGGCCGCAACAACCGCTCCGCACACGAGGAGCATATAACATCGACTGAGAGTTTGTGACAACTGACACAACGCATGGTTACCCTTTTGTTTGTATTAACTTGTTATTAAGGCTCTTTGGCTATATTTCCCCAAATTTTTCAAGGAAACCATCATGATGCCTTTCAGTGACGACGACCTCTGTGTCGCCATCAAAAACTTTCTCCCCGGCGTCGAAGCCTACGTCGCATCCCACAACGGAACCATGCGCTACCTCGGCGTCAAGGACGGTACCGCCTGGATCGAACTCGCCGGCAGCTGCAACGGATGCTCCATGAGCAGCCTGACAACCAAGATGGTCGCCCAGCGCAAGCTTCGCGAACTGATCCATCCTGAACTCACAGTGGAGAGCATCTTCCCGGGTCAGGAAGATCAACTTCCCGAGGGGTTGGTTGTTGATTGTGAATAACACCACATCCGTTGATCAAAAGCGACCACCCTCTTGTTAGCCACGGGTACACCCTCTTCTTTCAGCAATGCAATTTTAGTCGGTACGCCGTCTCCACCGCTGTATTGTCCAATCGTTCCGTCACCGCGCACCACCCGATGGCACGGGACTTCCGGGGCATCGGGGTTTTTCCCGACGGCCGTCCCCACCGCCCGTATCGCACCGGTACCGAGATAGCGGGCGATCTCCCCGTACGTCGTCACCCGCCCACGTGGGATCAGACGCAATGCATCCCAGACACGCTGCTGAAAAACAGTGGCCATTCTTTCCTCCTTCCTTTTACTTTTTTCTGGTAAAATTATACCTAAAAACGGGGGATTGCCATGCATCTGCGTACCACAACATATTTTTTGGCCACCACGGCTCTGCTCTTTTCTCTCAATGGATGCATCCCCTCGGGGGGGCGATGTTTCCCCTACATGGAAAAAGCGGGCTATTTCTGTTACAAAGGTCACAACTTCGGCCGCAACGTATCGGAGGAGTATAAGAAGGGTGTCATTGATGGATGTCACACCGGCGAAGGGCACTTCCGACGCAACTACAGTCTCTCCAGCTCTTCAGCCGATTACAAAACCGGCTGGGATTCCGGGCGGGCTTATTGCCCGTTTATCGTCCCCGAAGAAGCCAAGCCCGGGCAGAGAACCCAGTACCAACAGGCAATTGACGAGAAGAAACAGGGTGCACAGTAGCACACCGTAAATTGGTGTATTGGTAATTGGGGACGCGACTTCAGTCGCGTTAAAAGGGGCTGGGACTTCAGTCCCACTACGAAGTGACGCTGACGCGTTTGTTGGACTGAAGTCCAAGCCCCGGAAAAGTTGCCATCCAAAATGCTACCTTCTACCCTCTACCCTCTCTACATACGTTATCGGATCTACCACTCCCGCTTCCTCAAACCCCTTCAACCGCAGCCGACAACTGTCACACACGCCACACGCTTCATCTTCACTCTGATAACAACTCCACGTATGCCCCAAATTAACACCCACTTCCAATGCTTTGGATATGATTTGGGCTTTGCTCAGGTGCACCAACGGCATCCGAATGCTGATCTGAGTCTCATCGCGCGTCCCGAGGTTGACGGCATGCTCCATCGCCTCAATGTAGCTTTCACGGCAATCGGGGTATCCGCTGCTGTCTTCCTCCACTACTCCGATATAAAGCACTTCGGCTCCATGTTTCTCGGCAATGGCCGAGGCAATCGAGAGGAAAATCCCGTTGCGAAACGGCACATAGGTCACCGGAACACCCGGCTCGACTCCTTCAACAGGCACTTCGATCGAGGGATCCGTCAATGCTGAAGCACCGATCTGACCAAAAAACGGCAGATCGATCTCATAGCGTTCCACCGCTCCAATGTCTTCAGTGATGAGACGGAAGGATGCCAGCTCACGGGTTTCGGTGCGTTGCCCGTAGTTGAAATGGACGGCGATCACCTCGTATCCCTCCTGCGCTGCCAGTGTCGCAGCCAACGCACTGTCCATACCGCCGGAGATAATGCACACGGCTTTTTTGTTCATAGTTTTTCCTTTCGGTTGAAATCAGGATTATCTATTTTGTGAATCATTCCAAATCAGGAGCAGGGACTTCAGTCCCGTTGTGCAGGGCTGAAGACCTGCCTCCAAAATCTGATGGTCTCATAATATTCATAGCTGAACTGCACAATTTTCGGTGCTATCTTACCCAATTTTTGGTAAACTATCACATGATTTTTTTAGAAAATACCACCGAATTTGACCTCAATACTTCCAACCTTCAAGCCATTGCCGATACCCGTACCCGTCGGGACATCGAACTCATCCTCTGCGACGATGCGACGATACGGGAACTCAACCACACCCACCGTCAGATCGACAAAGCTACCGATGTGCTCAGCTTCCCGCTCGAAGGAGAGCATGAGCACCTCCCGCTGGGAACGATCGTCATCTCGCTGGATCATGCCCAGGCCAAAGCGGAGGAACTGGGTCACACCACCCATGAGGAGATAGCCCTGCTCTTCGTCCACGGACTCCTCCATTTGATGGGCTATGACCACGAGACGGATGACGGTCAAATGCGAGAGATCGAACATACCATCCTGCGAGAATTTAAGCTTCCCGATAGCCTTATCATCCGAACGGAGACGAACGTATGAGTACCATAATTGTCTTTCTAATCTCATTGGCGGTCTTGATCTGGGGCGCCGATGTGCTCATCGCCCAGAGCGAACGGATCGCCAAGCATTTTGGTCTCTCGGAGTACTTCATCGGTGCCACCCTCATCGCGCTGGGTACGAGTCTGCCGGAGATGGCTGCTTCTGTCGCGGCCAGCCTTGCCGGCCATCCGGCGATCTCCCTCTCCAATATCATCGGCTCCAATATCCTCAACATCACCCTCGTCCTCGGTGCGGTCTTTCTCATCGCCAAAAACATCAATCCTCACCGAGACTTTTTCGCCAAAGACAGCAGCTGGGCGCTTTTTCCGGTCTTTATCTTCATTCTGATGATCTTGGATGGAGTGATTTCCCGTTTTGACGGGGTGATGCTGATTGGATTGATGGGGGCTTATCTTCTGTTTCTGATCCGAAATGGACGGGAGATCCTCACCGAAGAGGTGGACGACGATCACGAGCCTGAGACTTCCTTCGACTGGCTGCGCACCGGAGGGCTGCTTCTCGTGGGCTTCGTCACCGTCATTGTGGGTGCTGATTACCTCATCGAGAGTGCCAGTGGATTGGCACGAATGATGGGGGTGAGTGAATGGATCATCGGGGTGGTGATGATCGCCATGGGTACTTCGATGCCCGAACTCGTCGTCTCCATCGTCGCGGCACGCAAAGGCAAAGCCGACATGGCCATCGGCAATATCATCGGCTCGAATATGGCCAATATCTCCGTCGCACTCGGAGCCGCTGCCCTGGCACGCCCTCTCACGCTCGATCCGACGCAGTACCTTTTTGACATCAGTTCGATGCTCGTGGCCACACTCATGCTTGTCTTTCTCTCCGCCAACAAACTCTATACCCAGGCTGCCGGGATCAGTTTGTTGATTGTTTTAGGGGTGTTTTTGGAACATGCGGTTGGGGCGGCGTAACATTACCCCGCCAAAACCTTCGCCATCTGATATCCTCCTACCATCAACCAACCGAACAAAATCATCGCCAGATAAATCGGCTTCATCCCAACCCCCCGAAACTTCTCCATCCGGGTCTCCATCCCCAGTGCCGTCATAGCCATGGTCAGGGCAAAGGTATCGAGGTGATTGATCGTGGTGACGACGTGATCGGGAAGTAAGCTGAGAGAATTAAACCCGGCTACGGCGATGAATCCAACCGCAAACCAGGGGATGACGATCGTCGCTTTGCCCGCCGTGCCTGATCGTGCCTGTCGGCTGAGCCAGAAGCCGAGGATCAGCAGAAACGGTGCCATGAGCATCACTCGGATCATTTTGACGATGACAGCCGTATCGGCCACTTCCTTGCCGAGCGCGTTGCCTGCCGCGACGACGTGGGCGACTTCGTGGATCGTTCCACCGATGTAGAGTCCCATCGCTTCGGGACTCAGATCCAGCCATCCGAGGTGGTAAAGGTACGGATAGAGAAACATCGCCGTCGTGCCGAAAAGCACCACCGTCGCCACGGCAATGGCACTTTTGTAGGGGGCGGCTCCCACCACCGGCTCGGTCGCCAGCACGGCGGCCGCTCCACAGATGGAACTGCCTGCCCCGACGAGGATCGTCGTATCCCGGTCAAGCTTCAGCACTTTGATCCCGACGATATAGGCGATGAGAAAGGTACTCGTCACCATCACGGCACTCATGGTGATCCCGGCGATCCCCACATCGGCAATGTTTTGAAACGTCAGACGAAACCCATAAAAAACTATCGCGGTTCGCAGCAGGGGTTTGGTCGCAAAAACAATCCCGGGTACCCACGGCTCCGGGAGATGTCCCCGCAGGGTATTGGCATAGATCATCCCGAGGACGATCCCTACGATCAGGGGACTGATCCCAAGATGTTTCAACGGAGCAAAATCAGCAAGGTAAGTGGCACTCGTCGCAAACAGAGCGACGAAGAGAATCCCGCTGAGGGTATGCGGGCGATTTTCGGTGGTAAACATGGTGGTTCCTTTTTTTCTTCGCAGTGTACCCGGATCCTATTCATTTGTAAAATAAATAAAACTTGCTATAATGATTGAGATTATTTATAGGAACAGCATGACACTCCGCGAACTCGAACTCTTTTACCGTATGGGTGAGGCGCCCCATCTTTCCAATCTCGCAGACGAGTTGGGGATCAGCCAGTCGGCACTCTCCCTTGCCCTGCGTTCCCTTGAGGAGAAACTGGGTGAGCCCCTCTACGATCGCCTCGGCAAAAAGCTCATCCTCAACGATCGGGGACGCTCCTTCCGCCGGGAGACCCTCCCCCATTACGAAGCACTGATCGGAGCCCAGGAGGCGTTTGGGGATCTTCGGCTCTCCGGCGAACTCACCATCCATGCCAGCAAAACCATCGGCGATTATCTCCTGCCGCAATTGCGCTACGATTTTCTCACTGAGCACCCCCATGTCGAGATCCATACGGCTCTACACAACTCCCAAACCATCCTTGCAGCCGTACAACAAGGACAGATCGATATAGGACTGATCGAATCCCCCCTGCAAGAGACCGATATCGTCCGAGTCCCCCTCTCTACTGACATACTCGTCGTGGTCACATCCGATCCCACACTGGGGAAGGAACCGATCTTCATCGACCGTCTTTTTGACCGCAAATGGCTCCTCAGAGAACCCGGATCGGGCACCCGGGATGTCTTCCTCACCGAACTGGGATCGCTCGCCAATGATCTGCCGGTCTGGATGGAGTATCACGACTTCGAAGAAGCCAAAACCCTCCTGCTCACCCACCCCGAGACCCTCACCTGCCTCTCCCGCCACGCCGTCACCCGTGAAATCGCCGCCGGACAACTCCACGAAGT
>WFSU01000151.1 GCA_015485845.1 Nitratifractor sp.
TAGTCACCGGGAAGATGAAGTGCTTCATCCAAATTCACCCATCCGGCAATCGCCGAGAGGGCGTCGGCATGGTGGGGATTGACATTGATATAGTGGACACGTCGGGCATGGTAACGGGCGATCGCCTCATCGACGGGGAGGTGCTCCACCACACCATTTACCGAGAGGTGCGCTCGTGTATTGCCGACATCGAGCAGGATCACGCATCCCCCTTCGCCCGATGACGCAGCCAGTAGAAGAGTACCAACCCTCCGACAAACAGCAACGCGATCAACGTCGCATTGTGAAGATACTGCCCTACCCGATCCTCATTTTTGCCCACGAAATACCCCAGCAACGCCAGCACCGTCACCCAGATCCCGGCACCCAGCCCGGTATAGAGGGCAAAACGCCCCAAATGCATCCGCGACAAGCCTGCCGGGAGTGAGATATACTGCCGGATACCGGGAATCAGACGCCCGCTAAAGGTGGAGATCTCTCCATGCTTTTGGAAGAAAGTTTCGAGTTTATCAAGGGTTTCAGGTTTGAGGAGGATGTAGCGACCATACTTCTCGAGAAGCGGTCGGCCAAGCTTGACGGCAAGGTAGTAGTTGAATACCGCGCCGGCAAGCGAGCCGAAAATCCCAAAGAAAATCGCTGCAATGAGATTCATTTTCCCCTGAAAGGCAAGGTACCCCGCCGGAATCATCACCACTTCGCTAGGAAACGGAAAAAAACTGCTCTCAAGAAACATCGCCGCCACGATCCCGGCATACCCCCACCCCTCAACTGTCGTGACAATCCAGGTGATGAGAGTGTGGAGCATGGGAAACCTTTTGGTTGTGTTAAGTGTTACGTGTTAAGTGTTACGCATGTTTGCTTCGCGTAGGGTGTGCAATTGCACACCAAAATCGTGCAGCGATTTATCAAAACATCCACGCAATGTAGCCGTTGGAAGGTGTGCTGTTGCACACCCTACGCGATTTTGCCAATATTATGGGGCTGGGACTTCAGTCCCACAATGCGACCAAAGTCGCATCCCCAATTTCTACTTGTTCCATATCTCCTGAGGCTGTGAAAGAACACGAGAATATTGGAGCAGGGACTTCAGTCCCGTATAGCAAAGTCCTATTAAATGGTGCTATCATAACGGGACTAAAGTCCCTGCTCCTTTAAAGTGCAAGTTCTTTCACAGCCTCTCCTGATATGGAACGAGAAAAACTTCTGATTCCTAACTCTCTCTGAACGCCCCCGGCGCCGTCAACTTCTCGTATCGCTTTGCTATCAACTCCTCTTTGCTCAATTCGCGCAACTCTTTGAGGTTGGTGAGGAAATATTCCTTGAGCGCTTCGGCTGCGATCTGCTTGTCACGGTGAGCACCGATGAGGGGTTCGTCGATGATCGCATCGATGAGCTTGTGCTCCATCAGGGCATCCGGAGTGATCTTGAGGGCTTTGGTGGCTTGCTCCACTTTGGCCGGATCGTTCCAGAGGATAGCACTGCACCCCTCGGGCGAGATGACCGAAAAGACCGAATAACGCATCATCGCGAGACGATCTGCCACGCCGATGGCCAGCGCTCCGCCCGAGCCCCCTTCGCCGATGACGACCGAGATCATGGGGACTTTGGCGCCCGAAAACTCCATAAGGTTGCGGGCAATCGCTTCACTCTGCCCACGCTCCTCGGCTCCAAGCCCCGGATAGGCGCCCGGAGTGTCGATGAGCATCAGTACTGGGATGTCAAACTTCTCTGCCAATTTGACCGCACGCAGAGCTTTGCGGTACCCTTCGGGGTTAGGCATGCCAAAGTTACGGCGGAGTTTGTGTTTGGTGCCGCGCCCTTTTTGCTCTCCGATCAGCATCACTCGCTCACCGGCAATCCACCCCAAATAGACGATAATGGGCATATCGTCTTTAAAATGACGATCACCGTGGATCTCCTGGGCATCCTCCATCAGCAGACGCATGTAATCGAGGGCATAGGGACGGTCAGGATGGCGAGCCAGCTGGAGCTTTTGATAGTCGCTGAGGGAGCCAAAAATTTTTTTCACCTCTTTTGCGAGATCTTTTTCGAGGATCTCCACCGCATCGATATCGCCACGGGCTTTGGCCGATTCGATATCATCCTGGATCGCTTCGATGGGCTTTTCGAAGTCGAGATAATTGGCCATCGGGATGCCTTAGTCGACTTTTTTGAAGATAATGACGCCGTTGGTACCGCCGAAGCCAAATGAGTTGCTCATGACAACGTTGAGGTCGGCTTTGCGTGCCCCTTCGGTGACGTAGTCCAAATCGCAGTTTTCATCCGGGGTCGTGTAGTTGATCGTGGGAGGAACGATCCCCTCATCCATTGCTTTGAGGGTAATGACCGCTTCGATCGCACCGGCTGCACCGAGGCAGTGCCCGATCTGACCTTTGGTTGAGCTCACTGGGGGGCAATTTTCTTTGCCGCCAAGGAGTTCTTTAATGGCAGCGGTTTCGTTTTTGTCGTTGACCGGTGTGGAGGTACCGTGGGCGTTGATGTAGTCGATCTTGGGCTCTCCCGCCATGGCATAAGCTGCTTTCATGGCGCGCAGAGGGCCATCCATCGTGGGCGTGGTGATATGGTTGGCATCGCCACTCTCTCCAAATCCGATCAATTCACCGTAGATCTTGGCACCGCGTGCTTTGGCAGCTTCATACTCTTCGAGAACAAGCGCTCCGGCTCCCTCACCCATGACAAATCCATCCCGATCAGCATCAAAAGGGCGGGAGGCGGTCTTGGGATCGTCGTTGCGGGTCGATAGGGCTTTCATCGCAGCAAATCCACCGACCCCCACACCGGTGATCGCCGCTTCCGCTCCGACGACGAGTACCCGATCGGCACCGCCGAGCATGATGGTCTTGCCCGCTTCGCTCACCGCGTGGGTTCCAGCAGCACAGGCAGTGGCGGAGGAGAGGTTGGGACCTTTGAGGTCATGAGCAATAGAGACAAACCCACCGAGCATATTGACCAGAGCTGAGGGGATGAAGAAGGGGGAGATCCGACGGGGACCTCGGTCATTGAGGACGATGGAGTTGCGCTCGATGGTGGGCAAGCCCCCAATCCCCGAAGCACAACTCACACCGAAACGCTCCCGCTCGACATCCGCATCGATCCCGGCATCTTCGATCGCTTCGGCAGCCGCTTTGAGGCCGAGCTGGATAAAGCGGTCGGCTTTTTTGACCTCTTTGGGATCCATGACGGTTTTGGGGTCGAAATCTTTGACTTCACCGGCAATCTGTGCCGAGTACTTCTCAGGATCGAACAACGTGATACGATCGATCCCGCACTCACCGGCCACAATCGCATCAAATGCACTTGCTACATCATGTCCCACACTGTTGATCATTCCGATTCCGGTTACCACCACACGTCTCACGTCTGCTCCTCTGTTATAGAAAATACGAAACACAAACGTTTAACAAACGCTTGTGTTTAGCATCATCACACCCGCCCGGAGGCGGTACGATTACGCTTTTGCGTTTTCGATGAATTTGATGGCATCGGCTACGGTAGCGATGTTCTCAGCTTCCTCATCGGGAATCTCGATGTCAAATTTCTCTTCGAGAGACATGACAAGCTCAACTACGTCGAGGCTGTCTGCTCCGAGGTCATCCGCAAATTTTGAATCTTCTTTGACTTCGTCGGGACTCACGTTGAGCTGCTCTACTACTACTTCTTTCACTTCATCGAAAAGGGCCATTCTGTACTCCTGTAAGGTTAAAATATGCTAAGCATTATACCCGAAGAAAGTTTAACGAGGGTGTTGAGCCTCAATGAAAGGCTTGAATTCAGGCAATTGTGTTCCATTTCGGTCGTGAGAAACCTCGGATTCACAACAGTTGAGCAGCGATTTATCCGGATGGCGAATGAAATCATACCCCCGGTAGATTGTGTAGAGCCCGAAAAGTACCACTACAATCGCCGCGAGATTCATCATCGTCTTGCGCATCGTCGTGTGGGTAAAAATAGAGGTAAAAAACCCCAGCCCCATCAGGGAAGGGACCGTGCTCAAACCAAAAATCAGCATCACCACCGCCCCCCAAAAGGCACTCCCGGTACTCGCCGCCGTCACCGCGAAGAAATAGACCAAGCCACACGGCAGCAGGCCGTTGAGGAGGCCGAGCGTGTAGAAACTGTAGAGCGAGCGGGAGTCGAGAATCGCGCGAAAGGCCTGCTGGTACCATTTGCTCCGTGAAAAGGAGTGCTCGAGCAGGGTCAAGAACTGTACTTTGCCCGAAATGGAGAGACCGGCCAAGATCATAAACACCCCTGCCAGGATCGTCAACGTCGCGATCGCCGTCCCGCTGAAGCCTGCTACACCACCTATCGCTCCGAAGACTGCCCCAATCACCATATAGGTCGTGATCCGCCCCAGCGAATACATCAGATGGGTCAATCCCTGGAAAAGTTTGTGCCATTTGGGATCAACCTTGGTACTGCTGTAGGCGATCACGATCCCTCCGCACATCCCGAGACAATGCCCGAACGATCCGAGGAAGGCGACGGTGATGATCGAGGCAATGCTGATATTGTCCATCTATACCCCGAGCAGTTTTTTGCGGATTTTGGGGTTGGTGAGGTTCTCCCCCCGGAGCATCCGCAGGCGCATTTCACGGAAGTCAATGCACCCTTCACACGGCTTCTCCCGCGCACCGAAGCCGTAATGCATCTCCGTCACATCCTTCACCCCATACCACGCTTTGCGGGCATCAATCCACCGTTTGGTATCGAGCGTATGCACCCAAAGGACGGCCTTGTCCGCCCATTCCCGGCTCTTGAGCCACGTCATCATGCACCCCGGATCATCGAAAAACCACGTCCGCCCGTCGGGGGCAATCGCCTCAGCCGCATTTCGGTTACTCTTGATGAGCATGGCACACTGGGTGTCGTTGGTCTTGTTCAGTTTGATCGGCAGCGGCTTAAATGCCACGTTCCCTTTGGCAATCGTCACCGGCGCATCTTTTTTGGCCATGGAGACAAAGACGATGGCAATCACCGCGATCAGTAGAGCTATGCTTAGAAGAGGGAGGAGTTTTTTCATGGTATAAACCTTTTTCGTAAAATGACATATGGACTATTCTGGGGTTTGGACTTCTGCCCTATCCAATGCGACTGAAGTCGCATCCCCTTCAATAAAAGCTTTTCGCAGAAAAGCATACCTGAACTATTCACTATTCACTATTCACCATTCACTAAATCTAAACCGCCTCCAGCAACACCCCATGCTGCCCCCAATACACCGCCACATATGCCGAGCATAATACCACAAAAAAGCTAAGCAGCCCGAGCGACCATCGCTCCCAAGGGCGATCCTCGATCTTCAGCCAGATCCGCTCGATCGCCGCCACCGCTCCGAGGAATGTCCCGGCAAAGAGCGACCCCCAGATGACGTAGCCGACATAGAAGTACTCCGGCTGAAACATGCAAAACGGACACTTATGCGTCGGCAGAGCATAGACATACGTCCCGAAGAAATAGACCACCGCATAGTACGCCACCGCTACAAACAGCCCCAGCACCGGCAGTACGATCCACGGCTGCCGCGCCCACGTCGCTAACACCGCCAACATATAGAGGAGATAAAACAGCACCAACAGCATCAGACGGCTAAGACCGAAAGGGAGCGGATTGGCTCCCTCCAGCTGCCCGAAAAGTGCCGAACAGCAACTCACCGGCAGGCTCAGGTCAATGTGAGTAAAGTACATGATGTCCCACCACAGCTCCAGCCCAAGCAAGAGGAATATCCCAAGATAGAGCCACGTCTTGGGGCGAAAGATCGGGTAGTCCCGTGCCGAGAGATCGTAGCGGTTGAGCGCCAGCCAAAGGATCAGCAGAAACAGCAGCACCAACTTGAGAAAGAGCAACTCCAACCCGTACCCGTTGGCCGAGATCACCCCCGCCCCACACATCGCCCCGGGGACAAGTACCGCAAGGTTGTCGATCGTGAAGACAAAATAGGGCAGCAACACCATCTTCATCACCACCACAAACCCGATGATCGTCATCACCAGATACGCCCGACGCTCCAGTGCAAACTGCTGCTGCGTAAATGCTCCAAAATCCCATCGCAATACGATTTGGATCGCGACGACAAAGGCGACGAGGGCGAGAGCGAACAGAATCGACTCACTGAGAAGGAAGATGAGGACTTGGTTGTTCAGGAGGATTTCGTTCATGCTGCACGCACCTTGTCCTGAGCATCTGTGAGTGAATCGTGAATAGTGAATAGTGAATAGTGTCGGTATGCATTGCTTGGCAATGCTTCTATTATTGGAGTAGGGACTTCAGTCCCATTTAATGGGACTGAAGTCCCCGCCCCTTTTTGGCAAATCAATAAAAGTTTTTTGAAAAAAAACATACCAAAATTCCTAATTTCTAATTTCTAATTCCTCACTCACGATAGTGCCGTCTTCCATCTCCACCACCCGAGCCGGAAACGGTAAATCATCAAAGAGAGGGTCATGGGTGGCGATGACGATGGTCTTGCCCGCCGCATGGAGCTGTCCAAGGATCTCGATGAAGCGGAGGGAATTGGCGCGGTCGAGGTTGGCGGTGGGCTCGTCACAGAGGATCACCGCCGGATCGGCCGCAAGGGCTCGGGCGATGGAGGTGCGCTGTTTTTCTCCTCCCGAGAGGCGGGCAGCAGGAGTGGTGCGCTTGTGGGCGATGTTGGCCTGCGTCAATGCCGTTTCAACCTGCTGGGCAATCTCCGAAGAACTCAGCCCCGCCGGAATGAGCGGTACCATCACATTCTCTTCCACCGTGAGATGCTCCATGAGGTTGTAATGCTGGAAGATCATCCCGATCCGCCGTGCCCGAAACTGCGAGGCATGCAGATCAGGTAACTTGGCGATCGCCTCTCCCTCGATGAGTACCTTCCCACTGCTGGGACGATCGAGGCCAGCGAGGATCGAGAGCAGCGTCGTCTTGCCGCTGCCGCTGACCCCTTTGAGGACAACACATTCACCTGGGGCAACGGTGAGGTGAATGTCTTTGAGCGCGTGGAACTGTTCATCGCCCGTTTGGAAATGGCGGTTGAGGTTTTCGACGGAAATGATTGGAGCAGGGACTTTAGTCCCGTTTTTTGGGACTAAAGTCCCAGCCCCTCCTAATTCCTCACTCCTCACTCCTAATTCCTCACTTGAAAAAATCAAAGATTTTTTCATAGCATCGCCTCCTTCGGATCGGTCACAGCGATCCGCCACACCGGGATCAACACCGCCGCGATAAACGGCACGGCATAGAGCAAAAAGATCGAGCCAAGCACCCGGAAATCGAGCACCGGGACGAAATGGGTCGCGTGCTCCAGATTGGCGCCTCCGAGGAAAATCGCACGCAACAATGGCGCATCGAAGAGGAAAACATACCCATACGCCAGCACCACCCCAAGTATGTAGGCAATTACAACGACCAGCAGCGTTTCAAACAGCTTGAGCTTGAGCACATCCCGAATGCTCCACCCTAGCGCCCGCAGCAGTCCGATATGGCGCCGTTCACTCGAATAAACCTGTGAGAAGCGCTGATAGAGGATCAGCACAAACGTCGCCAGAGCGATCGTAAAGAGCCCCAGAAAAAGCCCCCCTTTGTAGTTGTAGAGTTTGGCGTAGGCTTTGTGGATATCCTTTTTGGAGGCAATCCGCAGATCGTAATGGAGCGCAGAGACTTTGGTTTCAAGGTTATCCCATTCTGAATCGTTTGGGACATTGAAAGCGATGTCGCTCACCTGCTCCTCATCCATCCCCAAAACTGCACGCGCCAGATCGATCGGCATAAGGATCATGTCGTTGCTTACCAAGTCACTTTTTA
Source organism: Nitratifractor sp. (assembly GCA_015485845.1). Classification (GTDB taxonomy): domain Bacteria; phylum Campylobacterota; class Campylobacteria; order Campylobacterales; family Sulfurovaceae; genus S017-3. Next base: position 7,810 of record WFSU01000151.1, read on the forward strand.
TAGGCAGCGTGCCGAAGATTTCCACTTTTTTGAACGCCCCTTTTGGGGTGAGAAAGTTGTAATTCTTGGGATAAAAGTGCCCCGCCATCCACCGCTTGACCCCCTGCCCTACGAGCATCTTGTCGCCGCTGAGGAAGGCTTTGAGATCGAGACCGTTGAGGAGTTTCTTGAGGGTGCGGTGGCTCTGCTCATCGAGTGGATCGACTCCGACGATGAGGAAGCTTGTCCCTTTTGGCTCGGCAAAATATCGCCCATACACTCTGGGAGTTACGTCGCTTACCCCGCGCAAATCAGCGATCTCGTCGACCCAATCCACCGGAGCCGGCACCGTTTGTCCGCCCAACACCCTCGAAGCGACAAAATCCGGCTCCGCCCCCAACGCCCGCTCCAGTGATGTCTGGATCGACGAAGAGATGAACAGCACCGAAGCCAGCAGAAAAATCACTACCAACGAGATCATCATCACCCCGGCATGCTTGCGCCACTGCCGGAAAAATTCCAGAGAGAGAAACGCCACAAAGGGCGAATCAATGCGCATAGACATACTCGCTCCTTAGAACAGGCTCCAGTTCCGGATACGCCGGATTGTGCGCATGAGACTGGCGGCTGAGCAGACGCGGGGCATACCATGCTGATCCGAGAGCCGGAGTATCTAGACCGGTCACGGCAACCAGCTGAGAAAGAGCCTTGTTCGGTGTGGTGCGATCAGTGAGGGTGTAGTGGGTGAGCATTATGCCGAGGAACAGGGTGAGGACAAGAAGGAGAAGTGCCAGGGATTTCATGCAATTCTCCGTTCCATCTCGTTCCTACGCTCCAGCGGGGACGCGACTTCAGTCGCGTTTGGTGGGACTGAAGTCCCAGCCCCTTTTTGGTAAACCAATAAAAGTTTTTTGAAAAAAAACATACCAAAATTCCTAATTTCTAATTTCTAACTTCTAATTCTCATAGTCTATCCCATCCAACCCCATCACCATCTTGCCCGTGATCTCCCCGAAACGGACGATCCGGTCTCCGCCATGATCGGCGATGAAGTCTTTGGCCTCTTTTTCAGTTTTAAACGGGATGAGTTCATTGCCCATGGGGCCGTATTGTTTGGAACCAATGACATAGTAGGCTTCTTTGGCAGAAAGAGCTTCGAGGGTGTAGTAGTCGGTCACGAGTATGGCGGTGATCTTCGTCCGATCATAAGGGAAATCGCCGTCAAAGATGTAGTATTTCATCATATCCTTGACCCCGTCGAAGTAGTGATGCTTTCCATTGAGATCAATCTCGGCAGCCCACTTGGGGTATTTGCTGACAAACATCCCGCATACGGGGCATTTAGCTCCATGGGGGACGTGGACGTAGTTCTCGGTATGCTCATGGGCAGTTACGCCACCGGCGAGGAGGAAATATGCCAGCGCTTCCTTGCGTCGCTTGGAGAGTGCGGAGCAGGCTTTGCTGGTATCAATCGCCCCGATTACGGTGGCAATGGGCGTATTGTCCTTGACCGAGGGGAGCTTGGCAGGCTCACACAATTTCAGGGCGATTTTTTCCCCTTTGGCCACCAACCGGGCGTATTTTGCCGGGGAGATTTCGGTCGCAAATCCTCCGGAGATCAACAAGAATACGCTTACAAGAATTCCCAAAATATTTTTCATTTTTTACCTCTTATTCTCTGTCCTTGTGGGACTAAAGTCCCAGCCCCTACTTGCCCGCGTAGGGTGCGCAATTGCGCACCTTCCAACGGTCATCATTCATGGGTGTTTCGATAAAACGCAGTGCGATTTTTGGTGTGCTGTTACACACCCTACGCTTCTCACTTCCTACTTACTACTTCAAAAACCATTATATTCTCAAAACCTTCAAAAACAGTTGATTTACATCATAACACACCCCGACACACACCCGTGTACCGGAGTCTATCATCTGATGCGTTTTCCTTATCAGGAGCAGGGACTTTAGTCCCGTCAGGCAGGGCTGAAGCCCTGCCTCCAAAGCTATGCGCTGATCTATCGACTCATCAAATAGAGTGCCGTCATTTGCAGCGGCTTTCCTTTGAGATCACCACAAACTTTGTTTTTCTTGATGTAGGTTTTAGCTTCAGCAGCCGATGCGAACTTCTGCTCGATGGGCTTGCAGTGCTTTTTATAGATCATCGCTCCCATTTTCGCCCCTTTGGCCTGACGCATTTTTTTGGCTTTGGTATCGGCATCATACGCTGCTTTGGCCTGTGCCAGTGCTCCGGTATAGCCCATCACTTTGCCACCAAATTTCTTGGCAAACGCTTGGGCAGCTTCTTTCGTGCCGAAAGCATATTTGCTCACTTTGGCTGCCATGGTGGCCGGTTTGGAGCTTCCGACGACGTAGAAGGCCTTCTCTGCCGGGATAAATTTGAGTGTGGTATTGTCCACCACCTGCACGTCTGTCACTTTCTTGCCCATGTTCATCGTCTCAACCAGGCAATAGATCGAGCAGAACTGTTCCATCTTGCCATCGACCTTGGCCGCATGGTTGGTGCGGTAAAACATCGGCAATGTCATCCCGCAGCGGGTACAGAACATTTTGGCATCGCCCTTCTGGAGGATCTGCGCCTTGGCGAAGGGAACCATCCGGTAGTTTTTGGGCATCTTTTTACCCATCTTTTTACCCATTTTCATCCCGGCACCCTGCCCCATCGCTCCTTTGGTCTGCATACCATCAGCATGTGCCCCAAGAGCCATCACCATCAAAGCCACGAAGGCTACCGTCAATTTTTTCATCATTTTCTCCTTTGAGATGTAGTGTATTTACGGTAGAAATGATAGTGGGAAATTGTTACATTACTGTTAATAAACCAAAACATAAGCCAAAAAAATTGATAACTTTTCTTAAAAAGATCGATTAACACTGATGTAACAAAATGAAGTTAGAATAGCGACGCCGATCTGAGTTTGCACCCGCAAACAGGTTGCACCCCGTCCGAAGCGTCGAAACTTTGAGAGACAGGGTGCTCCGGCACCAAGGAGGTACCGTTTTGATTATAGTCAATCTTTCCTTACTTACTCTAATCGAAAGGGTGCTTTCCTGAAAATACCAAGGAGAAAACCATGAATCGACCCGTTGTTATTCTGTCATCACTTGCCGTCTCGGCTTTTATCGCAGGCTGTGGAGGAGATACCCATGCACTCGTCAAGCAGGATGGCCCCAAAAGCTTCCTCTTTTTTGGCGAAGTAGACCCCGAAGGGCTCGGAAGCCTGAAAAATATGCGTCTCTCAAGCCTGAAGGAGCCGACCAAGGCCCTGGTGAAAGAGGATACAAGTGCCATCCGCTATCCGACACTCTCCACTTCCTTTGAGTACGACCCTGCTACCAAATCCTATAGCAAACTTGCACTGGATAAACTTCACTACGTCGGCACCGACGGCAAAGCTTATACCGTCACCATGACCCAACAGGGCGATGCCGCCCCGACGGCTGTGCAAAACAGCAGCGCAAGCGACCTCACCAAGCCCTCGTACAAAAAAGTCCGCTATCTCGGTTCCCGTCAGTATCTGATGGCCACCAGCGGCGGAGACAAAGTCCTGATCACACCGGATATGGGAGCGGGAGATGCCCCGATACCGTTGGGTAAAAAAACATTGCTCAGCGTCACCTTCCCCCAATACGGCAAGCCGATCAACGGCTATCTCATGTATGACGCAACTGCCAAAAAGGTGCAGAAATGTGCAACCAATCTAACCTCCTGTACCGATATCGTCGCCGCCAGAAGCAGCCGGGATTTCAAAGGGGACGTTGCCGGGACAACCTACAGTGCCGTCCTCTCAAACGGCAAACTCTACCGCATCGACAAGAGCAACGGCTCATCTGTTGAAATTGCCCTGGGGAAAACGATCAAAAAAGGGCACGGAACCACATCGTTCAAGGGGGGTGCCTTCTACTTCGTTGCCACGGATGGCAACTTGTACAAAACTGACCTCTCCACCAAAAGCGTGGTCAAGCTGACCCCCAGAGCCGACGAGCGCCTTGAGCGGATTCGGGCCGTCACGTCCGACTGGATCATCGCCGGGAGCGATACCCTCCTGATGGCACTGAAAAAAGACGGTACCAGTACCGATCCGATCGAACTGGTCAAAAACACCAAAACCAACGGCTACAAATATGTCACACTCGGTGTCGGGGATAACTTCCTCTATGTCCCTTACACGCTCGATGCTACGAGTGGTAAAGTCTCGTATCAAGCCTGCATCTTCGAAAAAGACGGGAAAAAAGAGTGTAAAGATAACAGCTTCTGGGCGGCAGTCGCAGCCAAACGCAGCGGCAAGCTGAGCGTGACTTCCTCGTATCCCTATGAGCCGTACGCTTATGTTCGCGTGGATGATACCGATATGTTCGGCGGTGGCACCCTCAAAGCCATCGACCCGGACTACCCCATGGCCGATGGCACCGAGCTTGGAAAAATAGCCGACTACAACTTCCAAACCTTTATCAGCGGATACCGCTATACCGAAGAGCTGATCGACAGTGAGGGAGGAATCGTCCTCTATGCCAAGAACGATACCAATTTCCACGTCGATGCGTTTTACATGAACTTGCTCCAGGCCAACAGTCTCAAACAATTGACCAATACCGACCCCAAAGGGTTCAATGCCGGCCCCCGGGATCACTGCCACGGACGGCACTGCATGATCTGCCACAGTTTTGCCGGCGGGAAAATCTACACCGATCTGAATGGAAGCAAATCCGCGTACGGATACCGTATCCAACTTGAGTTTAAAGACGGCACCAAACAGCTGGCAGATATCTCCAAAGGAAAAGGGGAGAACTTCAGCATGCCGATTGCCAAAATCAAAGGCAATTTCAAAGCCATCGTCCTGGACAAAAACGGAGAGGCGGTCAACCACTCTGCCGGATATTATCACGGAGGCAAAGGGTTTGCCGACTGCAACTACTGCCATGCACGTGGCGGCAAGCCCCTCAACGATGCCCCCGGCACGATCAGCATCCAATAAAGGATCTCCTATGCGCCTCCCTATCCTGATCCTCTCACTGATCTTTCCCGTGTTCGTCCTGGGCGGGGGGCTCCCCGCCTCGATCGTCAAGCGACTCCATTTGCAGCCCAAAAAGGTCTATGTCATCGACTTCTTCGCCTCCTGGTGCGTATCGTGCAAAAAAGAGATCCCCCAGCTGGCACGACTCAACCGAAGCCTCGATCACCATCGATACACCATCATCGGCATCGATGCTGATCGTAAACGCTCTGACGGGGTCAAATTTCAAGCTGCCCTGCGCAAAAAGGGTGCCCTGAATTTCCGGGTTGTCAACGACACCGGCAATGGGATTATCCGCACCTTCGGCCCTCCGGGCATGCCGGCACTCTACTTCGTCAAAAACAATGCCATCGTGGGTAAAATTATCGGCGCACGCAGCCATGTCGCCTCACTTGTCCGCCGACGCCTGAAGGGGCTGTGATGACCCGATTGCTAATGCTGAGTACTCTGATGTTTCTGCTCGGAGGGTGCGGGATGATCCAGGACGTCAAACCCTGGGAAAAAGACCAACTGGCCAAAGAAACCCTCACCCCGGCTGGGAGCGATACCAATCTGCACGCGTTTCGTAAACATCTCTACTTTTCCAAAGAGGCCAGCAAAGGGGGCGGGGGAGTCGCCGGAGGAGGTTGCGGATGCAATTGAAACCTTCTCTACTGGCATTTACTCTTCTGCTGGCTGCCCATGCACAGGCTGATGACTACGTCGCGGTACATTACATCCATTACGACGAGGGGAGCGGGCGGACGACGATCCAGACACCGACCGTGGAGATCAACAAGGATTTCGGTACCGACTATACCCTGAACCTCTCGGCCGGTCGGGATGCCCTCAGCGGAGCCAGCCCCACCTGGTACGATGCCACCAGTGGCGCATCAGCCCGCCTGCCCGACCATGCTGTCCCCGCCAACGATATCCACTACGGCAACATCGCCTACGACGACAACCGCACCTTTGTCAGCGGCGCATTGACCACCCGGTTTGAAAACCGCGATGCGTTGACGGTCGGACTCAATTACTCTTCTGAGAGCGACTACCTCTCGCGGGGGGTCTCGGCTGAGTACCTCCATTATCTCGATGAAGGTAAAAACCGGTCGGTTTCCGTGGGACTTTCGTATCAGAAAAACAGCGTCGATGTTCACTGTTTCCTCGGCAACACGATTTGCGACGCCATCAGCGGTGCCAGCAGCAAGACCATCACCAAAGACCTCGATGTGATCAATGCGGAGATTGGCCTGACCCAGATACTCGATACCCAATCACTCATCAAAGCCTCCCTCTTCTACAATTACGAGAGCGGCTACCTCAGCAACCCCTACATGCGGGTCGTCCGCAACAAAACCCATCTCGTCGAAGAGGCCAAACCCGACACACGCAAAGGGGGTGGCGCTACGTTGACCTACTCCCGGGCGCTGACCGATGACCTCAGCGCCAACCTCTACTATCGGTTTTATCACGATGATTGGGGGATCACATCGCATACGATCAGCCTGAGCACGTTTTACACACTCAACGATACCCTCACGCTGGGACTGGCCGGACGGTACTATACCCAGTCGGCTGCCTGGTTTTATCACCCCGGCAAAGCACACTTCACCGACGAGACCTACGCATCAAGCGACCGGCGCATGGGCGCCTGGCATGCGTATGATGTCAAAGTAAGTGCCGATATCCATGTCAGCGAAGCCATCACGATCCAGAGCGCGGCAGGATACTATACCCAACCGGGCAATTTTCACTCCCGCTATCTCTCAGTGGGGATGAAATACGGATTTTAAATGCACGTGTATCGATTTGAAGCCATGAGCACCCCTTGTGAGCTTCATATCTATGCATCTGAGCGCACCCGCGCCGATATGGCAGCTCAAGCCGTCGTCCACGAGACCAAACGGCTCGAGAGGCGCTACAACTACTATCATCCCGATTCCATCGTCACGGCACTGAATACACGATCACGGGATCGTCTCGATACGGAGACGGCATTTCTCCTCCGACAGGCGCAGCACTTTTATCGTCGGACAAACGGGGCATTTGATATCACACTGGCGACTCTCAAAACCCTTCAGTCCAGCGCCAAAACGCTTGAGGAGTTTGCGCAACAAAAAGAACGCCTTCTTCCGTATGTCGGTTGCGAACACTTCACGATCAAAAAAGGGAAAATTCGATTTGATAATCCCCATACGCAGATCGATCTGGGAGGGTTTGTCAAGGAGTATGCCGTCGATCGTGCCGCCGGGATTCTCCGCAAGCATCGTATTGATTCTGCCTTGATCAATTTCGGAGGGGATCTGTTTGCGCTGGGGGTCAAACCGGATGCTACTCCGTTTGTCATCGGGATCAAAGACCCGCTTCATCCCACCCGCATCGCCCGGCATCTCCCCATCGTCGATCAGGCACTCACCACCTCAGCCTCCTATGAACGTCCGGTACGCATCGGCTCAGAGGTCGTCTCCCATGTCCTCTCGCGGCACGAGAAGAGTATCCCTCTTCAGCGATCGGTCACCGCCATCGCCCCCTCGTGTCTCGAGAGCGGCGTATGCTCCACCGCCCTGCTGGCCGATCCCGATCTTCAGCCTTTTTGCTCTGTGTATGTGCTACCTTGAGGATTGTTTCAATACCAAAGTGTTTCCTTAATGCTTACGCGGATGAATCCGCTTGACCGTACAACCTCGAGAATTCACGACCGCCCAGAACGGAGTGTTTCGACACTGGTCACGATCGTCACTGACACCATCCATATCACGATCGGCCGCTACGACAAAAATGGGGATCAGCAGAAGGAGAATCAGAAATTTTTTCATCAGAAACCTCCCGGCATAGAGCCACCACCGGGGATCGAACCGCCTCCAGGCATGGAACCACCTCCCGGTACAGAACCGCCCCCGTGAACCGACCCTCCACCCGGTATGGAACCGCCACCATCTATGGAACCGCCGTCGTGAATCGATCCGCCGCCATGGATCGACCCTCCACCCGGTATGGAACCACCACCATGGACAGAACCGCCATCATGGGTTGTATGGGTCGTGCCGGGGATCATTGACTCTACAGTATGCTCTGTGCGACCGTTGAGAATATCCTGCGGTGAGGGGTGATGTCTGCGGCGTGTCGGTATACGGCGACGTGACGTCCAATGTTTCTTTCGGATCCGATCCGTACGACGCTGGACGCTATTGTTCACACGACGCAGCTGACGAATCGCCGCATGTTGACGGGATTTGTTCAGGCGGGCGATCTCCAGCTTGATCTGGTTCATGATGCGAAATCGCTGACTCTCCGGTGCCCGCTTGTACCGAGCCATCAAATTGTTCAAATGTGATGCCCCGGCCAGACTTACCAGCACAATCAACGTAAGAAAAATACGTTTCATCTCCATACCTTTGTGGCGTTATATAGGAAGCATTATACCCCGGGAGTATTACTTTTCACTTACCCGGAGTACCATTTCGGAACACGCCAGATGCACCTGCGTCCCGACGCCCACTTCACTCTCCAAGTCCAACCCGATCTTCAGCTCCTTGCACAGGTTCTGGACGATATGGAGTCCCAGCCCCATGCCCCGCTCTCCCTCTTTGTAGTGCCGCTCAAACGCGCGACCCGGATCACGAATCCCCCGGCCGGTATCGGCGATAGTCAACTGCGTCTTTTCCCAGCGGACGGTGACACTCCCCTGAGGGACATTGTATTTGGCCGCATTGCCGATGAGGTTGTCCAAAATCCGCACAAACGCATTGCGGTGGGTACGAAGCCGCACGTCCCGGGGGATCACGATGTCAAATGTCAACGTCGGATAGAGGACTCGGAAGTATTCCAGCCGCTCCGCCACCAAACCATGAAGCTCAAACTCTGATAGTTCTCCCTGACGTTTACCAAGATACGCATGGAGGTTTTCCCGAAGTACACCGAGGGTTTCGATGTTGTTCTTGATCCGGTCAATGGCTCGGGCATGGCCAAAGCGTTTCTCGAGGAGTTTGAGGTTGACGGCAATCGAAGCGATGGGAGTGTTGACATCATGGAGAATGTCCCGGATGAATTCTTTGTTCAGGCGCATGGCTCGACGGATGGGCTGGAGCGAATAGTACGCCAGCATCAGAGAGATTACGGTGATCAGAAACAGGTAGAGCACCGCCCCCCGTAACACTGCACCCCGGATCTGCGTCAATTGTTCCCGGTATTTTTCAATCGGCAGGATCACCTGCATCCGAAAATCATCCTCCGTAGGGACGACAAACGTCCCGTAGACACGATCGGGCTCGTGCTGAAGCTCCAGCAGTGTCCCCGCCTGCTCTTTGGGGACGAAGGAGAGCTCAAACGCCTGCGTCGTCGGGTCGAAGGAGAAGATCCGCATCTGCTGCAAAATCCGTGTATCGAGTGCATGGCGTTTGTCCGCATAGGATTGATAGAGGAACAGCCCGTAGATCGCCGTCATCAAGACGAAAAAGAGTGCGAAACTCTTGAGGAGCGATTCGACCTCATATCTTCTCAAGCAAGTACCCTTCCCCCCGGATGTTGCGGATCTCAATGCCGAGGCGTTTTTTCATTTTGCTGAGCATCACCCGCAGGGCATTGTAACTCGGCTCCCGCAGGTATTCAAACAGCGCTTCTGCGGTCACGATCTCACCGGGACGCTCCAGCAGACGGGTGAAGATCCGCTTCTGCACTTCCCCGAGATGGATCGTCTCATCTCCGGTCTCCACCAGCCCGGTCGCCGGATCAAATCGGAGAGCACCGTACACGATCGTACTCTCTTGGGGAGCAAGGAACCGATGCCGGATCCGCAACGCCAACTCTTCGGGATCAAAGGGCTTTTTGAGGTAATCAACCGCTCCCGCTTCGAATCCTTCGGCGATCGATTCGATGTCGCTGAGTGCCGAGATGTAGATCGCCGGAGTCTGATCGCCTGCCTCGCGCAGTTCACGCAGCAGATCCAATCCGTTGATCTCGGGAACGTTGATATCCAGCACATACAGATCGTAGCGGGTATCAAATGTCCGATCAAGCACCTGTTCGCCGTCCTGCACCCATTCGACCTCGAGGCCATCCAGTTCCAGATATTCCTCGAGGCTCTCTCCAAGCAGCATGTCGTCTTCTAATAGTAATATTTTCATGATGCAATTACTTTCTCGAGATCGAGTGTCACCGTCGTCCCCCCTCCAACGACCGAATCGATCCGGATGGCGATCCGGGCTTCGTCGCAGTAGCGTTTGACCAGTGCCAGCCCGATCCCTTCACCGGGGGCGTGGCTGTCCCCCTGATAGTACCGCTCATAGATCCGGGCGATTTGTGCGGCATCCATCCCGATCCCTTCATCCCGGATCCGCAGCTGCGTCCCCTCAAGCGTCACCGTGATGGGCTCAGAGGCTTCGGAGTACTTCATGCTGTTCTGGATGAGATTGTCCAACACCTGCTCCAGCCCGATCCGATCCGCATGGATCATCAGCGGTGCGATGGAGACCTCAAACCGGTTGCGCCCCATCTCCGCATGCACCGCTACCCGCTCCTGCACCACTTCGGAGAGGTCAAAGGTCTCAGGCTCGATGGCGTGTATCTCCCGCCGGATGCTGTATGAGAGTCCATCGTAGAGGCGGGTGAGGCGGATGAGTGCCTCTTCGGCACGGGCGATGCGTTTGAGGTTTTGACGGTTGTCGGTTCGGACGGCGAGCATCTGGAGATTGCTCTTGATGGTGGCGATGGGGAGGTTGATCTCGTGGAGGATCTCCCGCGTCAAGTTTTCCAGTCGGGCATCCTGCCGCTGTTTCCCTTCAGCCGCATCCCCGAGCAGCAGATACCCCACCGCCGCGATCGCCGGGACGAACATCACCATCGCGATAGAAAAATTTTCCCAGCTGAGTCCCTGCATCCGAAAAAAGAGAAACAGCAACAACAGCAACCCCGCCGTCGCCACTACATAGAGGATCAATGAAGGCCAGATGGAAGATCGCTTACTCATGGTCATCTCCTGTATGAAATCGATACCCGACGCCCCGGACATTTTCGATCCGGTCGCCAAAGAGTTTCTTGAGGCGGGTGATGTAGACCCGCAGCGCCCCGTAGCTCGCTTCCCGATCCCGAGGCCAGAGTTCAGAGAGTATCCGATCCGTCGGCACCGTCTGGCCGTGAAAACCGGCCAGCAGATGGAGCAGATCAAACAGACGGGCGCTCAGTTCTACCGGCTCTCCATCACGGTAGAGCTGCTTGGCCACGAGATCAGCTTCGTACTCCCCGATCCTCAGACGCCGTTGCCCTTCTCTGCGCCGCAGCACCGCCTCGATCCGTACCCGCAGCTCATCGAGGTCAACCGGTTTGCGCAGATAATCATCCGCTCCAGATTCAAATCCCTCGATGAGCGATGATTTGTCCTCCCGCGAAGTGAGGAAGATCGTCGGCGTACGATCTTCACCCTCCCGCAACTTGGCCAGCAGCTCAAACCCACTCTCAAACGGCAGATTGACATCAAAGAGATACAAATCATACCGCCCCTCATACGCCCGATCCATCGCACTCAGCGGATCGAGGACAACGGTGACACCGTACCCCTCTTCCTCCAGGAAATCGGCCAATGTCTCGGCAAAGAGCCGATCATCCTCGAGCAGCAAAATAGTGGAGAGGTTTTTGAGTGAATCTTTCATAGAGATATTGTATAGTGTTTTTGATTTAGGAAGGATTGCTTATCACTCGCCATAGTGGTCCTTTTGATCAGGTAACA